>JABDPU010000325.1 GCA_013042625.1 Flavobacteriaceae bacterium
ATCAGGGATAATAAACTGATCACTGCAGAAAGTCATGCCAAGGCTGTTAATGGTTCAGAGCTCAATGATGGAACGCATATAAATTATGGTTATGGCTGGGGTGAGAACAATATTAACGGATCAAAAGGTTACCAACATGGTGGTGGAATATTCGGTTATACAACAATGGGTATGTACATTCCTGAAGAGGATGTATATGCTACAATTCTGACCAATTGTGATTGTGATAGTCCGGGAGATGTTACCACTAAAATCCTCGCCATGGCCATCGGTAAACCGTATCCGGATATCAAAGATGCTATCAGTCTGAATGAAGATCAATTAAAAAAATGGACCGGCTCATACGAGTTTGAGGATGGAGCCGTCCGATTTATAACTCTCGAAAAAGGCAGTCTGCAAAGTCAGAGAGAAGGCAGTACCAAGTTTGAGCTTTATGCATTGGATAAAGATTACTTCATTTTTGAGGAAGGAACCATCTCATACCGTTTTTCCAAAGATGAAACAGGTAAGCGACATGTTGAAATGAGCAACAATGGTGAACCAAGTAAAGGACATGAAATTGATAAGGAGCCGCCTGCGCCAAGAAAGGAAATCCAATTAGATGAGGCTGTTCTTCAGACCTACGTCGGGAAATATGAAATGAATCCTGAATTTATTATCGAAATTCGAATACGTGGTAATGAGATCTTTGCACAGGCCACCGGACAATCGGAATTCCAAATGTTTGCCGAGGCAGAAGATAAATTCTTTCTGAAGGTCATTCCTGCAGAGGTAGTGTTTGATAAAGAAGGAAATTCGGTTTCAGGCATGACTTTAAAGCAGGGCGGACAGGAAATTCCATTGAAAAAAATAGATTGATTCAAGTGAATCTTCACACTTAAAAGCAGCCGTTTGAAACGGCTGCTTTTTTATTGTAATTTTGATCGAAAATAACGACAAAACTGCTATGAAAGAAAAAGAATTATTAGGTTGGAAAAATGTTATTCATTATGCGGTCAATGGCAGTCCGAAGCCCGATCGCGTTATTATGAAAACCGAAGCCGAATGGCGTGAACAACTTACCCCCGAGCAATATCGCATTACCAGGGAAAAAGGTACAGAACGTGCATTCAGCAATGATAGTTGTGCCCGTTTTGATCCGGGAATATACAATTGCATCTGTTGCAACACTCCCCTATTTGATGCTTCTTTAAAATTTGATTCAGGAACCGGCTGGCCCAGCTTTACCGAACCCATTAAGGATAATGTCATCAAATATGATAAAGACATCTCATATGGCATGGTACGCGTAGAGGTGATGTGCAATGTCTGTGAGGCACATCTTGGCCATGTATTCCCTGATGGCCCAAAACCTTCAGGTTTGCGATTTTGCATAAATTCTGAATCCTTAAAGTTGAACGAAAATGGCTGATTTAAAAACTGCAACTTTTGGAGGAGGATGTTTCTGGTGTGTTGAAGCCATATTCCAGGAAGTTCAGGGTATTGAAAAAGTAGTTTCCGGCTATAGTGGTGGGAATGCCCCGGGACATCCAACATACCGCGAAATATGTTCCGGACTGACAGGCCATGCTGAAGTGATTCAGCTAAACTTTGATCCGAACCAGATATCATATGAGGAGATCCTGATCATCTTTATGACGACTCATGATCCAACTACCCTGAACCGACAGGGTGCAGATGCCGGTACCCAATACCGGTCGGTGATTTATTATCATGACGAACAGCAGAGAGAAATAGCTGAAGAGGTGGTTAAAGCAGTGCAGCAATACTATGATGATCCGATTGTTACGGAGGTATCAGCACTAGATGTTTTCTACGAAGCTGAGGACTATCACCAGAACTATTATCGGGAAAATCCAAACCAGGGTTACTGCAATTATGTGATCACACCCAAATTGAATAAACTGAGGAAGCTTTACAGCGATAAACTAAAGGCTTAATCCGGCTCAAGGATTATTTTTTTCATATTCGGTTAAAATTCCATTAAATTAGAAGTGAGAATCTGAAATGCCTTGCTTTTCATCTCCATATGGCCGAAAACTATAAACATTCCTCTTTTAAGCAATTGCTGGAAAAGCTCCAGGAAGAAAGCTGGCAATTAGAACTTATTATTTCGGGTTTTGCCATCTACGGACTCTTTGTTGCTTTCGATCCTATTTCAATTACAGTTAAGGAATCGCAGAACGAGCAACAGATCTATACCTTTATTATTTCGCTGGTAGCTATGGTGTCCTGTGCTATTCTCATTTTTAATTTACTGTTGCATGTTATTCTCAGAGGCCTTTGGATTGGAGCACTTGGTTTGCGCTATGTATCGGGAGACATCGAATATGAGAAGTTAAAATACAGTCAGAAGTTCACCAGGTATCTCAGAAGAAAGGTAGGTTCTTTTGACAAGTATATTGCAACGCTTGAGAATTACTGTAGCATCATCTTTGCCATAAGTTTTTTACTCATCTTTTATGTTCTCGCCTTTACACTCATCATCATTGCCATCGCACTTATAGCTACTTTTATAATAGGCAATGAAGAATTGCCAGGCTGGCTTTCCCAGGGATTTGGTATAACCTTTATGCTGTTTATCATTTTCGGAATGATACTGACTTTTTTTGATTTTATTACCCAGGGTTGGTTAAAAAAGAAGCAATGGATCTCAAAGATCTATTTCCCGGTTTACTGGGTTTTTAGCATTCTTACCTTGTCTTTTCTTTACCGGCCTTTGGTTTATAATTTTCTGGACAATAAGTTTGGTAAGCGACTCAGCTTTCTGCTTGTTCCCATCTATTTGGTGATATTAATTATTACATCTTTGAACTACCGGACTTCAAATTACCTGGATACCGATCAGTCATCCAGCTCTATTTATGCAAACAGCCAGAATTACGAAGATGAAATAGACCAGAAGGACGAGTTCATTCGTGGCGTAGCCATTCCGTCAAAGGTTATCAAGAACAACTTTCTTAAAATATTTATCCATTATTCGGAAAACATTGAAAGCAGGGTTTTCGATTATAATGAAGGCTTGAAGCCGGAAAAAGATCGCCGAGGATTGAGCACAAACATACAGTTCGGGACAGATTGGGCATCTCTAGGCACACGTGATAGCCTGACTCGCGAATACATCAAGACCTTCAATGAAATTTACAGGGTTGAAATAGATTCTGTTGAATTCGATAATGATTTTATTTTAGCCCAGGGTATTCGATCAGATCTAGGATTTGAAACCTTTGTCGGTATAAAAGAACTTTCAGAAGGAAAGCATATGTTAAATGTAAGCCGTAAGCGCATTCGTGAAGAAGATACCAGCTGGTGGCGGGTAGCAAATATCCCATTCTGGTATTATCCTGACTAGGCCAGGCTTCGATTCACCAATAATGGCTTTAACAGCCTGATCTGTACAAATATTAATAATCCCAGAATCAAAGTGGCATAAAGTAGAGGATTGCTCCACTCCATACTCGGTATGGTTAAACTCAATTCTTCAGCATTGGATTTCCATATGTCAAGATTGGAGAACCAACCTCCGGAGCCGAGTTTAAATTGATAGGCCAGGAAGATAGACCCGACCAAAATGGCTCCAAGGACCATCCAAACAGGTCCAGATATTAGTGGTTTGTAAGCTGAAACTACTGGTAAAGGCAATTGTTCGATCTGCTTCATCACATCATGAGTGAAGTCACTGGATGGTGTTTCAAGGGGCAGATCCTTTAATGCCTTCCTTGCCAGTTTATCTAATTGCTTGTTTGAATGCTTTTTCATAACCTATCATTATTTCCGGTTCTATTTGATCTTTAAGTACTGAAGCCAGTCTTTTTCTACTTCGGAACAGCTTCACTTTAACATGATTTGATGTCAGGCTCATCGTTTTGGCTATTTCCGCCAAAGAAAGTTCTTCATAATAGTACAGCGTCAGAATATAAGAATCCTCATGCGCTAACTGGTTCAGACATTGCTTTATGGCCTCATTTCTCTCCTGGGTCTCAATCTGATTTAATATGTCATCCAGGCTTTTAATACTATTATAGTTAAACTCATCTATTGAAACCGTGTTATACTTGCGTTTATTCTTTTTTATTCGATCGAGACAACAATTGTATGCAACCCTGTACAGCCAGGTCGAGAATTTTGAATCACCTTTGAATTTATTCAATGAACTGTAGGTCTTGATAAAGGTGTCCTGGGCTGCTTCCTCAGCCTCTTCCCTATTCCGAAGCATACGATATGCCAGGGTATAAATCATATCCTTATACCTATCTACTAGAATGCTGAATTGGTTGGTCTCACCATTCAATACTGCACCTATTATGTTCTGGTCAGTGTTGGTCATTTGATCATTAGACGGTTCAAAGTTCAATTAGGTTACATTATTAATAAAAAAAGCTGAAAGCTGTAACCTTTTCTCAAAAGGTGTCGTCATAAGGGCATAACACATTAAAATTAATCAATAAAATCAAACATTATGGGATCAGAAGTAATTATAGTACCTATTATGATAGGCGTTGTTTTCGGAATCTTCTACCTGCATTACAATACTCGTAACAAAGAACGAATGGCATTAATTGAAAAAGGAGCTGATGCATCCATTTTTAATATGGGCAAGAGTCATGCAACTCCATTCTGGCAAGTATTTCCACTTAACGGAGGCCTGTTGCTAATGGGTATTGGCGCCGGTGTTATTGTTGGCGGACTGTTAGATAGTGCAGGAGTGAATTATGATTTTGCAATGCCCGGGTCGATTTTCCTGTTTGCCGGTATTGGATTGCTGATAGGCTTCTTCCTTACCCGGAAACTCGTAAAATAAAAACCAGCCGAAAAAAGCAACAAAACCGTTTCATACTCTGAAACGGTTTTTTTGTATCTTGTTCAAATGGAGAACAATGGTTTTGTCAGCCATCTTTTAAGTATTATCCTGTTACCCGGCATTATGGTAGGGGCCATCCCCTACTACCTGCATTTTTATTTCCCTGAACCCACTATTTATGAGGAACATATTCTGCTTAAAATCGGTGGTATTGTTTTCCTGGCATTTGGCATAATCATGTTTCTTATCTGCGTCGGACTATTCGCCTTAAAAGGGAAAGGTACACTGGCGCCCTGGTTTCCAACAAGTAGACTGGTGATTAGCGGTCCGTACCGATTTGTCAGGAATCCCATGATAATAGGGATTATCAGCATTATTATCGGGGAGGCCCTGTTTTACAATTCAATTATAGTCCTGATCTGGGGCGTTGTCTTTTTTGCTATTAATTCAATTTATTTTGAATTCTTTGAAGAACGAAGGCTTGAGACCAAATTTGGTGAACCATATCTCGATTATAAAGAATCCGTTCCCAAATGGATTCCTTCCCTGAAGCCGTACAAGCCACGATAGGCATGAAAATTCCCATTTATCAGATCGATGCGTTTACTTCGGAACAATTCAGCGGAAATCCTGCTGCCGTCTGTATTCTCGATCATTGGCCTGAGGATAGAACTTTACTCAACATAGCGGTGGAAAACAACCTTGCCGAAACCGCATTTCTAGTGGCTGTTGAACCTGAGCATTATCATTTGCGATGGTTTACCCCTGAAATTGAAATGGACCTTTGTGGTCATGCTACCCTGGCTTCTGCCTATGTGGTTCTAAACTATCTT
>JABDPU010000327.1 GCA_013042625.1 Flavobacteriaceae bacterium
ACCCGGACTAAGTGAACTTCTTAATCAGAAATTAACACCGCTTCAGGAAAAAATAGAAAAGGTCATGGTTAGTGCAGACAGCCTGATGACCAATATCAATTCGGTATTTGATGAGCAGACCAAATCGCATCTGAAGTCTAGTATCGCCCAACTCAACGGCACAATAGCATCATTCAGGCAAACCAGTAATTCGCTGAACAAACTGGTTACCGATAACCAGGAAAAGCTGGATAACACGCTAGCCAACGTCGATAAGATTTCAACTAATCTTAGCAGCATTACAGATTCTATAGCATCTTCAAACCTTGCACAAACTATAAAAAACCTGGAATCTACAATTGGTGAATTTGACCAGGTCCTCTCCAGTATAGAGAATGGAGAAGGATCTTTAGGTAAACTTTTAAAAGATGAGGGCCTTTACAACAACCTGGAAGGCGCCTCAAAGCAATTGGAGCAACTACTTCAGGATATGAAGCTTAATCCTAAGCGTTATGTGCATTTTTCTCTCTTTGGAAAACGACCTAAGCAATACGATGCCGACGGAAACGAAATAAAAGAACAGAAGGATTAGTATGGCCTACCTACCTAATTTCATATTCGCCTTAATCCTTGCTTATGGGATATGGTTCTTCGCCAGAAATATCATCAGACTGAAGAAGATCATTGCTATCGGGCGTGATGTTGATCTTTCCGATAATAAAGGTGAACGATGGAAGAATATGGCCATGATCGCGCTCGGACAGAGTAAAATGGTTGCAAGGCCATTATCTGGTATGCTTCATATTATTGTTTATATCGGCTTTATTATTATCAACATTGAAGTACTCGAGATAATTATTGATGGAATTGCCGGTACCCATAGGATTTTTTCTGGTATAGGTCCTTTATACGGAGTGCTTATTGGGGTATTTGAAGTCTTCGCTATTTTGGTTTTTGCTGCAGTTATTATATTCTGGACCAGGCGAAATATCTCTCGTATAAAGCGTTTCTGGAGTCCCGAAATGACAAAATGGCCAAGGAATGACGCGAATAATATTCTTTATTTTGAAATGATACTAATGGGTCTCTTCCTGGTAATGAATGCCACAGACACCCCATTTCAGGAGATGAATTCAGGCAATTGGATCAGTCAATATATAGCACCTTGGTTTAGCAGCATTGATGAAGGTACTCTCCATTATATTGAGCGTACAGCCTGGTGGTTGCATATCATAGGAATTCTTGGGTTTCTGAATTATCTGTACTATTCGAAACACCTGCATATTTTGCTTGCTTTTCCGAATACATATTACGGAAGTTTGCAGCCTAAGGGACAGTTAGATAATCTTGAGTCGGTTACAAATGAGGTAAAACTCATGATGGATCCTAACGCCGATCCTTTCGCAGCTCCTGCCGATGACCAGGAAGCGGAACCCGGAAAATTTGGTGCCAGTGATGTTCAGGATTTGAACTGGCTGCAGTTAATGAATGCCTATACTTGTACCGAATGTGGTCGATGTACCAGTGAATGTCCTGCTAATCAAACCGGGAAAAAGCTATCGCCCAGAAAGATTATGATGGATACCAGGGACAGACTTGAAGAGGTTGGAAAGGCGATGTTGGCTAATAATGGTGAGATCGTTGATGATGGTAAACAATTGTTGGATGATCACATCAGTCGTGAAGAATTATGGGCCTGCACCAGCTGTAATGCCTGTGTTGAAGCCTGTCCGGTTAGTATCAATCCGTTATCGATTATCATGGATATGAGACGCTATTTAGTGATGGAACAATCAGCAGCTCCTTCAGAGTTGAATAATATGATGACCAATATTGAAAACAATGGCGCGCCCTGGCCATATAACCAAATGGATCGGTTGAACTGGGTAAAGGAATAAACTATAAAATTCGAAATAATTCGAAACAAATGAAAAAAGAGGAAGTTGAAAAACTATTACATGACCAGGTAGAGGAAAGTGGGGATCACATAAGTCCGGTTCTGCCTCCAGGAATTAAAAATTATCTGATCGATATAGATGGCACCATTTGCGATGATATTCCAAATGAGGAACCAGAGCGGATGCTAACCGCAAAAGTGTATCCCGATGCGCTTAAGACTCTGAATAGCTGGTATGACGACGGACATATCATTTGTTTCTTTACTTCACGAACTGAAGATCACAGGGAGTATACTGAGATATGGCTTAAAAAATATGGCTTTAAATATCATAGCCTGCTTATGGGCAAACCCAGGGGAGGAAACTATCATTGGATAGATAATCACCTGGTAAAAGCCACACGTTATAGAGGTAAATTCACCGACTTGGTTACTAAAGAGGTAACGATTCAGGTGTTTGATGACGGTAAACACGAATAATATGAACGATTCCATCAAAGTGCCAACCATGGCCGATTTTATGGCCCAGGGAAAATCTCCGGAAGTTTTATTTTGGGTAGGATGTGCTGGTAGTTTTGATGATCGCGCTAAAAAAATCACCAAAGCCTTTGTGAAGCTTTTGAACCAGGCCGAAGTGGAATTTGCAGTGCTTGGTACTGAAGAGAGTTGCACCGGTGATCCCGCAAAACGAGCCGGAAATGAATTTCTTTTCCAGATGCAGGCCATGACCAATATTGAGATCCTTAATGCTTACGAGATCAAATCGATTGTTACAGCCTGTCCGCATTGCTTTAACACCCTGAAAAATGAATATCCGGAACTGGGTGGAAACTATGAGGTTGTACACCATACTCAATTCCTCAATCAGTTAATTGCCGATGGCAGATTATCGGTTGAGGGCGGACATTTTAAAGGTAAACGCATTACTTTCCATGATCCTTGTTATCTCGGAAGAGCCAACCAGGTATATGAGGCACCCAGGGACCTGATTAAAAAACTTGACGCCGAATTGGTTGAGATGAAGAAATGCAGGCAAAACGGATTATGCTGTGGGGCAGGAGGTTCGCAAATGTTTAAAGAGGCTGAAGAAGGAGATAAGGAAGTAAACGTTGAACGCACCGAACAGGCGCTTGAAACCAAACCCGAGATAATCGCAGCGGGCTGCCCATTTTGTAATACCATGATGACCGATGGCATCAAAGCCAAAGAAAAAGAACAGGATATTAAAGTGCTTGATGTAGCCGAAATGATTGCTCAAGCAAAAGACCTATAGAATTATGCTGGTTGATTTTGAACAACTTCCCGATACCTCAAGAATATGGATATACCAGTGTAACCGATCTTTCACTGAAGATGAACTTAGTTCTATTCGCTCATATCTCGATGATTTTCTGACTCAATGGACTGCACATGGAAGTAATTTACATGCAGGCTATACTATTAAATATAAGAGATTTATAGTCATTGGATTAAATCAAAACTTGAATAAAGCAACGGGATGTTCTATCGATGCTTCCGTACGATTTATTCAACAGCTGGAGCAGGAGTTTGAGGTCGATCTTATGGACAAGATGAATGTGTCGTACAAGCAAGGTGAATATGTAGCATACAAGCCCTTGAAAGATTTCAGGCAAATGGCCAAAGACAGGGCGGTTTCAGCAAATACAATCGTCTTTAATAATCTCGTTGCAACTAAAGCGGAGTTCGAAGAAAACTGGGAAGTACCCGCAAAGGAAAGCTGGCACGGAAGATTTCTCAATTAGTTGTTAATTACCTTCTTTATAAATCTATCATAAAACGGATTTTGTTGATCTGAAAAATGCTATTTTGGCATAGTTTTTCGTTTATAATATTGACGAATTCAAAATTATGCGTTTAGTTCCCTTATCTCTACTGTTTGGTCTGATTACAATGGTCGGTTATGGCCAGAATTCCGATCCCTTGTTAACCCGCGATGCCGAAGCCCAGCAAAAATGGGTTGACAGCATGTATAATAATCTTGATATCAATGAGAAAATCGGACAATTATTTATGGTCATGGTTTTCTCTAATCAGGATGATAAAACCAAGGCCGAGATCGTCGATCAGATAAAAAATGATAAAATTGGAGGCATCATCTTTTCTAAAGGTGGTCCGATTCGCCAGGCACGCTTGAACAATGAATTTCAGTCTCTTGCTAAAACACCGTTGTTGGTGGCCATGGATGCCGAATGGGGATTAAATATGCGCCTGGATTCCACCTATGCCTTTCCATGGAATATGACCCTCGGGGCCGTTCCCGATAATAAACTCATTGAACGTACCGGTCAATATATCGGTGAGCACTGCAAACGTCTGGGCGTGCATTTTAATTTTGCACCAGTGGTCGATATCAATACCAATCCGAAAAACCCTATCATCGGCAATCGTTCCTTCGGAGAAGATCGGGATAATGTGACTGAGAAAGCCCGTGCTTTTGTGAAAGGCATGCAAAGTGCAGATGTACTGGCTACCGCCAAGCATTTCCCTGGCCACGGTGACACCGATCAGGACTCGCATGAAACCCTTCCCACTGTAAATTTTGACACGAATAGGATTTATTCAACGGAACTGCATCCATATAAAAGGTTGTTTGAAGAGGATTTGGCCAGCGTTATGGTAGCGCATTTAAATGTCCCCAGCCTGGAACCGCGGTCAGATTATCCTTCGTCCATTTCCAAAGCTATTGTGACCAATGTTTTAAAGGAAAATCTTGACTTTAAAGGTTTGATCTTTACAGATGCTTTGAATATGAAAGGTGTTTCTGAGTTCAGCGAATCGGGTGATATCGATCTTGCCGCTTTTAAAGCAGGAAATGATATGTTGCTCATATCAGAGGATGTCAGTACAGGAATCCAGAAAATTAAAACAGCCTATGATTTAGGTGAGATCAGTGAGGATCGACTGGCTCATTCAGTAAAGAAGGTTCTCAAAGCAAAATATAAGGTTGGCTTGAATAATTATAAACCGGTTTCTACAGAAAATCTGGTTGCTGATTTAAACCGTATTAAAGATGATGCGCTTCATGAGGATTTGATGGAACAGGCCATAACAGTTGTAAAAAACGAAGCTGACCTCTTACCCTTGCACCGAATTGAGAATATGAAGATTGCCTATGTGCAGTTGGGTGAGGAAGATGGATCTGATTTTTTCAATATGCTCAGACGTTATGCCGATGTACATCAGATTCAAACTGATCGTTTGGATGATTTAATCAGTCGGTTGAGCAATTATAATACAGTGATTGTAGGCTTGCATAAATCTAATGCTAACCCATGGAAGAGTCATACCATAGCCGATCGTGACCTGGTTTGGTTATATGAAATAGCTCGAACAAACCGTATCATTCTTAATATATTCACCAAGCCATATGCCCTGGACGGATTGAAAAGCACTACCAATTTTGAGAGTATAATGGTGTCATACCAAAACAGCAGGATTGCTCAGGAAAAGGCAGCTCAGGTGATTTTTGGTGCATTACCAAGTAAAGGATCGCTACCTGTTTCAGCAGGTGAAGAATTTAAAGTAGGTCACGGTATTCAGTTTCCTGCTGCGGGGCGCTTAGGATATTCCATACCCGAACGCGTAGGGATGAATGCTGAAAAATTGGCTAAAATAGATTCAGTGGCCCAGCATGCCGTTGATTCTCAGATGACACCAGGCATACAAATGCTGGTTGCCAGGAAGGGCAAAGTGATATACTCCAAGAATTTTGGTAAGCATACCTATAAAGGGAATACTCAGGTTGAGTGGGATCATATATATGATGTTGCCTCCTTGACGAAGATCATGGTTACCATGCCATTATTAATGGAATTAGTAGAAAACAGAGCAGTTAGCCTCGATTCAAAATTAGGGTCGATAATGCCTGAATATAAGGACACCAATAAAAAGGACATTACTATAAAACAGATGTTGTCTCACTATGCCAAGTTAAAACCCTGGATACCCTTTTATGTAGAAACCCTGGATTCGATATCAAAGAAACCCATGGATAAATATTACAGTGAAAAAAGGAGTAAAGCTTTTAATATTGAAGTAGCAAAGAACATGTATCTGCGGTCCGATTACCCGGATTCCATTCAGGAAATTATCAAGGAGAGTGATTTGCTTAGCAGGTTGCGGTATCGATACAGCGATTTACCTTATTATATTCTGAAGAAATATATTGAAGGGTTTTACGACAAATCATTAGATCAACTGATACAGCAGAGGTTCTACGACCAGATGGGAATGAGCTTTACAACATATAATCCGCATAAGAAATATAGCAATTCAATGATTGTCCCAACCGAGAACGATGATTATTTCAGGTTCAGGGAAATCAGGGGTTATGTGCATGATATGGGAGCAGCAATGCAAAATGGAGTTGGTGGCCATGCCGGAATTTTCAGTAATGCCAATGACGTGGCCAAGATCATGCAGATGTTTTTACAAAAAGGTTATTATGGTGGGCGGCGCTATTTCATGACCCAGACCATGGATAAATTCAACCGATGCTATTATTGTCATAACGATAACAGAAGAGGCGTTGGGTTCGACAAGCCGCAGTTGGGAGAAGAAGGCCCAACCTGTGGTTGTATTTCCATGACCAGTTTTGGGCATTCCGGCTTCACAGGAACTTATGCCTGGGCTGATCCGGAAGAAGAAGTGGTATATATTTTTCTTGCGAACCGGACTTATCCTGTAGCTGGCAGAAACAGGCTGCTGCGCGAAAATATTAGAACAGAAATACAAAGGCTGATCTATGAGGCCATTGAAGAATAATTATATATGAAAATAGGAATTGTTTGTTACCCAACATTTGGCGGAAGTGGCGTCGTTGCTACCGAATTAGGGCTTGAGCTGTCCAGGAGAGGACATGAGGTTCACTTTATAACCTATAGTCAGCCCGTTCGACTTGAGCTTATTGGCAGCAACCTTCACTTTCACGAGGTGAATGTTCCTGAGTATCCGTTATTCCATTATCAGCCTTACGAACTTGCATTATCGAGCAAACTGGTTGATATGGTGAAATTACACAAGATTGATGTTCTTCATGTGCATTACGCCATTCCTCATGCCTATGCAGCCTATATGGCCAAAAAAATGCTTCATGAGGAAGGGATTGAGGTTCCTATTGTAACAACTTTGCATGGAACAGATATTACTCTCGTTGGAAGCCATCCGTTTTACAAATCGGCTGTGACATTCAGCATTAATAAATCGGATGCGGTAACCTCTGTTTCTCAAAACCTGAAAGATGACACCATGAGACTTTTCAATATTAAACGGGATATTGATGTGGTACCGAATTTCATCGATCTGGAAAAACATGACTTCCACTTTACCGATTGTCAGCGAGAACTCATGGCTGAGCCCCACGAGCGGATTATGACCCATATCAGTAATTTCAGGCCTGTAAAAAGAATAAGGGATATCATCCAGGTATTCTATAAAATTCAAAAAGAAATGCCAGCTAAACTTATGATGGTAGGTGAGGGGCCGGAAAAGGAACCCGCGGAGATGCTCTGTGAAAAAATGGGTATTGCAGATAAGGTTATTTTCTTTGGAAATAGTAGTGAGATCGACAAGATCTTATGTTTTAGTGACCTGTTCCTGTTACCTTCGGAAACCGAGAGTTTCGGACTGGCAGCTCTAGAAGCAATGGCTTCCGGAGTCCCCGTGATTTCAAGTAATACCGGCGGAATTCCTGAAGTGAATAAGCATGGGGTTTCCGGCTTTCTGAGTGAGGTGGGAGATATCGATGACATGACTTCAAATGCCCTGTACATTCTTAAGGATGAAAAGCGCTTAGCCGAGTTCAAGAAAAATGCCATTGAAGAGTCGAAACGATTCAATATTCATGAGATAGTCCCTATGTATGAAGCCATTTACGAAAGGGCTTTGGCCAATTGCATTTCAATTTAGGATAGAAATCACATTTTAATTACCTTTCTGTTCAAATCAACCTTCCATTATGAACAGAAAAGATTTTCTGCGGTTGGGGCCGCAAGCAGCTCTTTTTCTAGGGCTGGCACCCACGATGATCAGTTGCAAACCTCAAGAAGAGCCCGACATACTCGATCAGGTTAATGCCATGTTAGCCGCCCGATCGGTAAAAGGCGATATGGCGTCATTCTCCACATCTGCCATTGAAACGGTCCGTATTGGAATGATAGGTATGGGAAATCGCGGGAGTGTTCTTATCCAGATGTTCAATTATCTCATATCGAATAAGCATGCTCATATTGTTGCCATGTGTGATATGGTGGATGAAAAGCTTCAGAGAAACAATGAATACCTGAAAACCATACAACCGGAAGGCGCAGAGCTGTACTCTGGTGATGATCAAGCCTGGAAAAAGTTAGCAGAACGCGATGACATCGATCTTCTGATTATCGCAACACCCTGGAAGTGGCATGCCGAAATGTCGATATACGGAATGGAACAAGGTAAACACGTGGCCTGTGAAGTCCCAATTGCTTATACCCTGGATGATTGCTGGTCTATCATAGAAACGGCAGAGCGAACCAGGAAGCATTGCCTGATGATGGAAAATTGCTGTTTTAATGGGGAGGAGCTTTGGATATTAAACATGATTGAACAGGGCGTTTTCGGTGATGTCAATCATGCAGAAGGCGCCTATATTCATGACCTGCGTAAGCATATGCTTCATGATACATATTACGAAGGGCAATGGCGAATTAAACACCATCAGTCTAGAAACGGAAATTTCTATACCACCCACGGATTGGGTCCTGTAAGTTTTTATATGGACATCGGTCGTGGCGATAATTACGATTACCTGGTATCGATGAGTTCACGCGAACAAAGCCTGAGCGAAGCTGCTGAAAAGGAAGGTAGTCCCTTCTCAGGATTTGAATGTGGTGATATGAATACAACCCTGATCAGGACCAAATTGGGCCGGACCATAATGTTGCAATTCGATGTGCATACCGGAAGGCCTTATTCGAGGTTGAATACAGTTACAGGAACCAAGGCCGTTCACCAGGGTTATCCTTCAAAACTATATGTTGGTAAAGATGAGCTTCAGTGGGGACACCGCTGGTTGGACGAACCGTCATACAAGGAGTACCGTGAGCGCTATGATCATCCGTTATGGAAAAAACTTAGGGAACAAATCGATGAGAATGCTGTAGGACATGGTGGAATGGATTTCGTTATGATCTACAGGCTCATTCGTTGCCTTAACCAGGGAATGCCATTAGATATCAATGTATATGATGGCGTAATGTGGAGTGCCGTCACACCACTATCAGAATTATCAGTGGCCAATTCCAGTCTGTCGGTAAAAATTCCTGATTTCACAGCAGGTGTTTGGGAAACCAAAGAAATGTGTCCCGTACTTCGGGATATCTTATAAAATAAAAAACCACCCGAAAAGGTGGTTTTTAAATTTGTTATTGTATTCAGTTTAAAATTGATACCGCAGTCCGAGTGCAATATCAAAATCGATATCATCATTAAAATCCCCGAATCCAATCTCCGGTCTGAAATCAAGAGAAATCAATAAAGGAATTTCAAAATTATATTCTATACCTATATCTCCGGCAGCCAGGAGCGCTGTATCAGTATCATCTGATCCGGGAGGTAAGTTATCGATGCTATATGATGCAAATCCACCACCAACCCCGGCATACCAATGAAAGTTTCCATCGAGTTCCCATACCCATTGATACAATCCAATAGCCCTGATCGCGCTATAATTATTGCCGTCACGCCACCCGAGTCCGAATTCTAATCGGGTAATATCCGATAAAGCTCGCTGATACGAAATCTCAGCGCCAAAACCATCGCTATCACCCAATCGTAATCCAATAGCATTATTGGAAATCCTCTGAGCATATAACCCAGAACTAAAAACTAAAACCGCTATTAAAATCAAATAAAATTTTAATGAACGGGATTTCTGGTGGCGTTCGGTTTGGTACTTCATAAAAGATGTTTTCATAATGTTTGTTTTTTGATATTCTAATCGTCAAATAAATCCAATTAGGTGCTACTAAACAAGCAGATTGACATGAATTTGTTAACAAGAATACTAACGATAAAAACGAACAATAATTGTTGAATAAATTCAGAAACCGGAATAGGATTATTGTTTCTGTTTTTTGATGTCTAATACTGTTATGGCTGCAACTAACTGTTCGGAACTCAACTCATCCTTGTCATCGTCCGGATAAAAAGGCAGCAATTTATCGTGATGGTAATGATAGATCTTCCATCGTCTGAACTGGTACTCCAGTGCTGTCAGGCTTTCAACCCAATCGCCGGAGTTGAGATAAAGCGTTTCTCCATTTTTAGTCTCAACATGTTCTATTTTGGGTTGATGAATATGACCGTTTATAACATAATCATATCCATTTTTTATTGCCAGGTCACTGCTTAATTTTTCAAAATCATTGATATGCTTAATGGCTTTTTTGACCTTAGATTTTATCGCCTTTGAAAGTGAGTAACGCTCCCGGCCCAATTTGACTAAGATCCAATTGACAAACCGATTGAATAATATAAGGAAGCTGTAACCGTATCCGCCCAACCGGGCCAACCATTTTGCGTTTTGAATGGACATGTCAAACACATCGCCATGGAATATCCATGCTTTTTTTCCATCCAGCTCTAGCAGTAATTTATCTA
>JABDPU010000176.1 GCA_013042625.1 Flavobacteriaceae bacterium
GGATCATGCCGATAATTTGTTCAATTATCCCATGACTCTTAAAACCACCAACCAGGGATTGATCGTAACCTATATTCCCTGGGGCCCTATTGGTGATTCTGCGCCCATAGAAATTGGTTTGACCGGGCTGAATGCTGCCAGAACTTCAGTATCTGATTATTCCGACTGGACCGTGACCATGAACTGGAGTGACGGTTCTCACGATCTGAAAACTACTTCAGGAATTGGGATGCCCTTCTTATATTTTCAGAAAGATGCCGATGATGTGGTCGAGATAAAAGTTAACTCCGGAACAGTAACGGTCTCGAGTGAGATGCTCATCATTGCCAATGCGGTTAACGAAGCAGATTTCGTTTTCTATGCGCCTATGGGAAGTAGCTGGTCTTCAAATGGAAGCACTTACACATCAACCTTAAACGGAAATGATTACTGGAGCATGGCTATGCTGCCTCAAAGTACAACCAATGTCAATGTCATGGCCCTGGAATATAAAAAATATGCCTACGTTTTTCCGACAAACACAGCAACCACGTGGAGTTATAACGAAAGTACTTCCAAATTAACATCAGTATTTACTGTATCTACTGAAGTCAAAGAAGGTACAGATTCGAACGTATTATTAGGTTTATTGCCACACCAGTCGAGTAATCTGGCTCCAACGTCGCCAACACCAAATGAATACAGCTATGATGCCATTCGCGGAGAACTTAAAACCATGGATGGTAATACTTTCACCCTGGAAAACACCTTTAAAGGCATTTTACCGACCTTGCCGAATCTCACACAATACAGTACAGGTTTTAGTCTAACTGACCTGGATGCAAAAATCTCACAAATTGAAAATGACGGCCTGGCCACCTGGACTGACTCCTACAATGAAGGACAGGTGATGAACCGCCTGATTCAAACAGCCAGAATAGCAGATCAGATAGGCGATATTGTTGCCAGGGATAAAATGATTGCCACCATAAAAGAACGGCTTGAAGATTGGCTCACTTACCAATCCGGAGAAGTCGCCTTTCTGTTTTACTATAATTCCGACTGGTCAGCGTTATTGGGTTATCCCTCGGGTCACGGGCAGGATAATAACATTAACGATCATCATTTTCACTGGGGCTATTTCATTCATGCTGCAGCCTTTATGGAGCAGTTTGAACCAGGTTGGGTTAACCAATGGGGCGAAATGATCAATCTTTTAGTTCGGGATGCGGCTTCCGATGACAGGAATGATACCATGTTTCCATTCTTACGAAATTTTAGTCCGTATGCAGGACATAGCTGGGCCAATGGTTTTGCCACCTTTCCTCAGGGCAATGACCAGGAATCAACATCAGAGAGCATGCAATTCGCCTCCTCCTTAATTCATTGGGGATCTGTTACTGAAAACGATGCCATTCGTGACCTTGGCATTTACATCTATACGACCGAACAGACCGCAATTGAAGAATATTGGTTTGATATTTACGAGCGAAATTTTCAACCTAACCAGCAATATAGTTTGGTCTCTCGTGTTTGGGGAAACTCCTATGATAACGGCACCTTTTTTACAGGAGATATCGCAGCTTCCTACGGCATAGAATTGTATCCAATTCATGGTGGATCTATGTATTTAGGGCATCACCAGGCCTATGCGCAGTCGCTTTGGACCGAAATGACCAATAATACCGGTATTTTAAGTAATGAGGTCAATCCGAACCTATGGCACGATACCTATTGGAAATTTCTCGCCTTAACCGATGCTCAGGCAGCTATCGATCTTTATGATTCCTATCCTGATCGCGAACTCAAATTCGGTGTTTCGGATGCGCAAACCTATCATTGGTTACACGCCATGAATGCTTTGGGAATAGTAGATACATCGATCACATCAGATCATCCCATAGCTGTGGCATTTGTTGATGGCGGACTCACCACCTATGTTGGCCATAATTATTCCAATACGGCCATTACAGTTAATTTTTCAGATGGCTTTATGCTGGATGTACCAGCAAATACCATGGCAACAAGCCGGGATTTGAATGTATCGGGAATTCTTTCAGCAGATACCTACGAAGCCAATGAAAATGATCCTGTAAACCTGACCACCACCACTTCAGGAAGTGGCATTACCAAGGTTGAATTCTATGATGGCGATACTTTTTTGGGAGAAGACACTACGGCACCTTATGAGTTTAATGTACCCAATATAAGTTTAGGCATTCATTCAATGTATTCGAAGATATTTGTAGGTACCGACTTTATCAACACCAATGTGATCAATATTCAGGTTGGTGACCAAATACCATATTCAGCCGGACCGACTATTATTCCCGGAATCCTGGAAGCCGGGCACTATGATATTTTCGAAGGAGGTAACGGACAAGGTATATCTTATTTCGATACCTCAACTGACAACAAAGGCAATTTCAGACCGACAGAATATGTTGATGCCGTAACCGATGTTACGGAAGGGGCTACTGTAGGTTGGATCACGGCAGGGGAGTGGTTGGAGTACACTATTGATGTACAAACTACTGGCTGTTACGACATGAACTTCCGCTACGCCTCAGGAAATACCAGCGGAGGAGGTCCGTTTCATTTTGAGATTGACGGACAAATGGTTAGTCCGCAAATACCCGTAACAACCACCGGGGATTGGGGAAACTGGAACAGCAAAACAAGTACGATAGAACTAACAGCAGGTATCCATGTTCTGAGATTGACAGTCACACAAGGTGAATTTAACCTCGGACGAATAACTTTTAGCTATAGTGGAATGGATTGTCCGGCACCCGGGGAAACCGGATTACCTTTCGATTTCGAAACTTCGCCTGTAACGGCAGACTTTACTAGTTTTAATGGGGGTACCGCAACCGTTGAAGCTGTTATAGCGCCCCAAAATACAGGCAACAATAGTGGCAGTCTGGCCAAAGTTGTCAGAAATGGTGGTGATGTATGGGCCGGCGCCTATCTGAATTTGAGTGGCGGTTTAGATTTTTCTTCGCAGAATTTTATAACCCTGAGGCTTTGGACAGAAGCGCCGATTGGTACAACAGTAAAAATGAAACTCGAAGAACAGGCGAATCCGGCTAATGCCTCAGAGTTGGATGTTGTCACTGCGCTTAGCGGTGAATGGGAAACCCTGAGCTGGGATTTCTCAGCCTTGGGAGCTACTGTATTCGACAGGTTGGTCTTTATGTTTGATTATGGAAATACAGGTGATGGTACTGCAACTTCAACCTTCTACTTTGATGATGTTGAGCAGGTTACTACTCTTGGTATTGAAGATCCTGAATTCGAAGGCTTAAAAATTTATCCGAATCCGGTGACCAACAAACTTTATATCAAATCAAATTCAATCCATCTAACCAAAGTAGAGATCTTCACTCTATTGGGACAAAAGGTCATGGATGTAAGAAGTGATTTAAATGCAATTGATCTTACTAATCTTTCAAAGGGTATGTATTTAGTAAAGCTGCTTAATTCGGATGGTTATATCATTAAAAAGCTAATCAAACGTTAGGGGTGACCAAAGCTCTTGACCAATAGTAGTTTAGAAGGGCTTCTTTTATTTTTACTAAATTTAAACAGATCAAGAGCTTGAAAAAGTCTTGTTATCATAAAATTCTTAATGCATCTAATCAGCCAACTCATGCGACACTTCATTTTATCAATAGGACTTCTTTTTGTTTTAATTATTGTTCCTAATGCCTTTGGCCAGGGCGCAGATCTGAGCAATCTTGAATCGCAGATCGATTCTTTGGTGCCTAAGCAAGTCAATGACTCTACTCCCGGACTGGTTATCGGTGTTGTTAAAAATGGTGAATTGATCTTCGGAAAAGGATATGGAAAGGCCAACCTGACCTACGATATACCAAATGACATGAATTTGGTTTATAATATCGGTTCGGTGAGCAAACAATTCCTTGGCTATGCCTTTGCGATGCTGCATTCCGAAGGAAAACTGAATATTGATGACCCGGTTAATAAATACCTAAATGACTGGCCCGAGTTTGAACATAAAGTGACACTGCGCCACCTTTTAACCCATACTAGCGGATATCGTGAGGCCTACACCATGTCGAACCTTGTAGGACGATATGTAGGGCAAGATAGACTGACACGCGAGGAATGCCTTAATGTGGTGCGACGCCAGCCACAACTGGAGTTCGTTCCAGGTTCCCGTTTTACGTACAACAGTACCGCCTGGGTAATTTTGGCTGAGCTAATGGAAAAGGTTACAGAAACACCGGCCGACATATGGGTGGAGAACAACATTCTCAAACCCCTGGATATGAATGACACCCAAATAGAATCCTATGTTGGAGAAGTGATTACCAATGCTGCTGAGTCTTATTCAAATAGTGACCAGGGATATAAAAATGAAGAGAGCAATCGCGCCATTTTTGGTGCAGCTGAAGTATATACCAGCGTAAACGACCTGGTCAAATGGATCAACAATTATAAGACTTCACAGATAGGAGGCGAGGCTGTACGTTCAGTTTTCCTTGATCCTTTTATTCTGAATGATGGATCTGATTCCGAATATGCCTTAGGCATCGGTGTTAGTGAATATCGCGGACTAAAACGATACAGGCATACGGGTGGCCATGAAGCGTTCTCTTCTCAACTAAGCTATTATCCCGATGAAGATCTGGGAATCATCGTCATATCAAACTTTGGCGGACGCGCATCGGTGTCAACATCTGCAATTGCAAGTTTATTTTTAGGTGATAAAATGACCCAGGAAGAAAAATTGCCTGAAATAAAACCTGTGAACATGGCGGCAGATAAACTCAAATCTTTTACAGGGATGTATGTGACCGACACTATGAACGATACCGTTGAGTTGACCATGAATGAGGAGGGTTCTCTCATAGCGGGAGGCCAGTTTAAATTGATTCCGGTTAATGATAAGACTTTCCGCATAGAAGATTGGAATGGTGAGATTGAAATTGAAATGTCTTCAGATTCCGAAGCTAATTTAAAAATAATTCAAGGTGGCTCTGTTGATAGCTATAAGCGTTTTGCCTCTATGGATAACGGAAGTGATACCCTGACTTCATATGAGGGCAGATACTGGAGTGATGAATTAGAAACCTACTATACCTTAAAATTAGTTGAGAACACGTTAAAGGTAAACCATCGCTGGATTGGAGAAATTGAATTAAGCCCGGTAGCCCAGGACATTTTCAGAGGGCAGTGGGGGACGATTTTTAGTTTTACCAGGGATAATGAAAATCAATTAACCGGGTTTAATATTAACAGCGGACGAACCTTAAATGTGTACTTTGAGCGCAAGAATTAAAGGTGCCAGATACTAAATACTGATCGCAGAGACATGATCCGTTTTTTTATAAATATCTACCATAATCACTTTTTCCCATATCGAACAGGGCATTTCCTGTTCTGCGGAATTGTTTTGGCGATAATGTTAGTCGTCAGCTCCTGCCAGCAACAAATGTCCAAAGCCGAAAAATCCTCTTCCGAAGTGATTAATCCAATTGTAGAGGCTTCGGTGGACAGGGACTATGACGACATTAAAAAAGATGGGGTTCTCAGGGCTTTAGTAGTATATAGCAGTACCAGTTATTTCCTTTATAAGGGTCAGCCCATGGGCTTTGAATACGAACTCCTGGAACGCCTGGCCGAGCATCTTGACCTAAAACTGGAATTGGTGGTTTCCGATGACCTGGATTCTGAATTTGAAGTACTGAACAGGGGAGATGTCGACCTGATCGCACACGGAATGACTATTACCAACCAGCGTAAGTGGGAGGTCGATTTTTCAGAATACCTATATCTCACCAAGCAGGTTTTAGTTCAAAAAAAGCCTGATAATTATCTCAAGATGTCCTGGAAGACCTTGGACAAACATCTTATTCACGACCCTATTGAGTTGATTGATGATACGGTTTCCATCCGAAAAAATTCGGCCTATTATGAGCGGATTATGAGCCTGTCTAACGAAATAGGAGGAACCATTCATATCGATACCCTCGACAGCCAGTTGTCCACCGGTGAGATTATCGACATGGTGGTAGATGGAACCGTAAAATATACCATAGCCGACGAAAACCTGGCAAGGATAAATGCATCTTACAGTCCGATTTTAAAAATAGACGTCCCCATATCCTTTTCTCAGCGCATTGCCTGGGTCACCAGAAAAAAGTCACCTGAATTCAGGGCTGTGGTCAACGACTGGATCATATCACAGAGAAACACCGAGGAGTACAATGTGATCTACAATAAATACTTTAAGAACAAACGGTCATTCAGAAGGCGTATTAGGAGTGACTATTACAGCCTGACCAATAACCAGATCAGTCAGTATGACAACCTTATAAATAAACATGCGGATGAACTGGGATGGGACTGGAGACTATTGGCTTCACAGGTGTACCAGGAATCTAATTTCGATCCTACCGCTGAATCCTGGGCAGGGGCAGGCGGACTGATGCAGATGATGCCTGCTACTGCTGAAGCAATGGGTGTTGAAGACATTTCCGATCCGAAGCAAAGCTTAAGGGGCGGTACCGCTTATTTGAAACAGTTGTATAAAAATTTTACCAAAATCCCGGACTCACTAAACCGCATCATATTTACCATGGCTGCCTATAACTGCGGACTCGGCCATGTACAGGATGCACAGCGACTGGCAAAGGAAAACGGATTAAATCCGAATCTCTGGGTAAACCATGTAGAAGCAATGATGCTGAAACTGAGCCTTCCAAAATATTACAGCA
>JABDPU010000178.1 GCA_013042625.1 Flavobacteriaceae bacterium
GAGGTGCTGAATTAGATCTGTCTTATCGCCCTGCCAATGGTGTGACCATTAATGGTTATGTTTCCGGAGGAAGCTGGGAATTCAAAGGTGAGTCGAATGTTTCAATTTACAATGATGCAACGGGACAGCTAGTTGAAACTGCTGAAGGTGTTAATCGTGATGGTACTAAATTACCAACCGCTCCACAATTCACAGCTGGACTAGGTGTACGAGCTAACATCCTTGATAATGGAGAATCTAGATTAAGTGTTGACGGTAATATTAACTATTACGACAGACATTTCCTTAATGATGGAAACTCAATTCAGATTGAGAATGTAGGAAGAATTAAGCCGTTTTCACTTACGGATTTTGGTTTAACCTATGACTTTAGCTTTGGAGATAATGCAATGACATTCCGAGCTAACGTATACAATGTCTTTGACGAAGTTCGAGTTCAGGGATCTGACCGATTCGGGTTCTTTAACACCAACGGAATGACGTTTAATGGCTCAATTAGATACAAATTCTAATTAGATATAAATTCAGATTAAAAAAACCTCTTCAGGACGAAGAGGTTTTTTTATTTCTATAATTCATTAAATTTGCTTCATTAAAATCATAAATATGTACGACACTATAAAAAACTTGCATTCGTATTGGGCTTTCATCGTATTGATCATATTGATCTTTGCTGTTGTAAACGCCATTCTAAGAAGTAAAAAAACATATGATGAACGATCATTTCGCATCGCACTATTCGGACTAATCGTTTCGCATATTCAGCTACTCATAGGGCTAATCCTCTATTTTGTAAGCCCTTTATTCGATCTTTGGAGCAGCATGGGAGGTGAGGTTATGAAAAATGCTGATGCGAGGTTAAACCTGGTCGAGCATCCTATTATTAATATTCTGGCGATAGTCCTGATCACCATAGGATTTAGTCGTCATAAGAAGAAAGCCGAATCAAATAAGAAGTACAAGACAATCCTGATTTTCTATAGTCTCGGTTTGATTTTGTTACTATCCAGAATCCCCTGGGACGTCTGGCCAAGATTTTAAAAGTATAAGCGACCAAATTGGTCGCTTTTTTTATTTAGAAGAAACCTCCTTAATAAGTGTGACGTAAACAGGGAAATGATCGCTAAATCCATTCGTAAAGCCACCATCGGCAAAACTACGAAGCGGATAACCTTTCCAGCGCCCTTTTTTATTGGTAAGGTAATTCTTATTAAAAATGCCCGCCTTATAAAATCTGAATGAGCCATAATCCTTTTCCAACAAGGGCTGCGTGAACAGAATCTGATCGAATAAACTCCAGCCATCGCGATATGCATTGGTACCCAATCCCTTTCGCGCCAGGTTTTCCATTGGATTAAAAATACCTTTGAGCTTAACTTTTTCTTTCTTGCGCTCGGCTTTCAATATCTCCTTAACACTGGCATTGGTAGGATCATCATTGAGGTCTCCCATCGTAAAGATCTTAGCATAGGGATCTATTGCCTGAAGGGAGTCGATAATACGCTTATTGAGCTTTGCCGCAGCAACCCGTTTAGGCCTGCTCCTGGCTTCGCCTCCGCGCCTGGAAGGCCAATGGTTTACAATAAAATACATGAGTTCGCCATCAAGTCTGCCGCTTACCAGTAGCTGATCCCTTGTATACACACGTTTTCGCGTCACATCATCATATATTTTAAGCTCATGATTGCTTTGCATCAAAGGAGTAAAATATTTTTTCTGATACAATAGGGCAACATCAATACCCCGCGCATCAGGTGAATCAAAATGCACGATCCCGTAATTTTTGTCAATCAGGGATTCATCATTGGCCAGATCTTCAAGAACCTGTCTGTTTTCTACTTCGGCAAGACCGATAATAACAGGTGAATTTTTACTCACATCATACCCGATCTCAGAAATAACACGGGCCATATTTTCCACCTTTTTTTCATAAACAGCCTGACGATTAAAATTCATCTCCATGATGGGACTGGCCTCATCAAATTTGTTCGGGTCATTAATAGTGTCAAACAGGTTTTCAACATTGTAGAACGCTACGGTATGAACTTTAAACTGTCGCTTTTCCTGAGCGTTTAATGTTGAATAGAAAAGAAAAATTACGGCTGCAAACCAGGATTTGAATGACCTCATTTATTTCAGTATTACGATTGCGTTAAAAAGCAATCAAATGTTAAGCCAAAAGTAATTATTAATGATAAATAATGTAAATTTGAGTACCTTAAATAATCATTATTTAAGGCCTAAATGAAGAGTGTCAACCTTAATTTAAATTATGAGATTACGTCTTTGGGTCTGCATCGTCGGATTCTTCTCTCTCCTATCCACTTCAGCTCAGCAAACCATTATCACAGGAAGCGTTATTGAGGCCTCAACTTCCGAGCCCATTACTGAAGCAACAGTTACCATAGAGGAAACACAGCAATTTGTTTTTACCAATGATCTGGGAGTTTTCAGAATTGATACTGATGTCCCGCTGGGAGAGCAAGTTTTAATTGTATCTAAGACAGGGTACTTAAGCAAACGATATCCAATAGTGGTCAATGAAGGTCAAACGGTTAATATTACCGACATGACCTTGGAAATAGACCCTGGTCAGAGAAGTGATTTTATTATTTCACTGACCGATGATGAATTAAATTCTGATGATGCCGGTTTTACCGATAATATTTCCGGCCTGCTGCAATCCTCAAGAGATGTATTTCTGAATGCGGCGGCCTACGATTTTAGTGCCACTTTTTTCAGACCAAGAGGACTGGATAATGCCAACGGTAAAGTATTGATCAATGGTATTGAAATGAACAAACAATTCAATGGAAGACCACAATGGGCTAACTGGGGCGGAATAAATGATATGCAGCGAAACCAGGAATTCTCACGTGGAATTTCAACGAATGATTATCAATTCGGTGATCTTGCAGGTACAACGAATATTATTATGAGGGCGTCCAGCTATAGAAAAGGTGGACGCGTTTCTGTTGCTGCCGCTAATAGAAGCTATCAGGGGCGACTCATGGGAAGCTATAGTTCGGGACTCCTGGAAGGCGGATGGTCATATGCAGTGTTGGCATCAAGACGATTTGGCGATCAGGGTTTTATCGATGCAACATTATATGATTCAAATTCATTCTTTGCTGCAGTTGAAAAGCAGTTAAGCGATGATCATAGCTTAAACTTTACCGCCATTTATGCTCAGAACAGACGTGGACGTTCTACTGCTATTACAGATGAGGTTTATAGATTAAAAGGCCGTACATATAATCCGTTCTGGGGCTACCAGGATGGAGATCGTCGAAACTCCAGGGTTCGAAACGTTGAAGAGCCAATCCTGATGCTCAATCACTACTGGGACATCTCGGAAAAAACAAGCTTGAATACCAATGTAGCCTATCAATTCGGTAGTATTGGTAACTCCAGGATCGATAATGGTGGAAACCAATTGGAAATAGGCCCTGGTGGTGAGGTGTATTACTCCGGTGGTGCACGGAACCCCGACCCGGCTTATTATCAGAATTTGCCGAGTTACCACCTGAGGTTCCCTAATCCATCCGCTTTAGATTTTCAAAGTGCATATTTACATGAGCAGGAATTCTTAAATGATGGCCAGTTAGGTTGGGGAGCGCTCTACGAGGCTAACCTTCAACCCGGTTTGAATTCAACTTATGCGATACAGGAGGACCGGAACGATGACAGTCAATTCTCCCTGAATACCATTCTGAATACCGAATTATCGGAACGGGTGACCCTAAACGCCTCCATAAATTATAGAAAGCTTAAAAGTGAGAATTTTGCCGAATTAAAAGACCTTTTAGGAGGAACCGGTTATCTCGACGTAGACACTTTTGCTGAAGAAAATCCGGATGTATCCGATATCTTAATAGATATCGCTCAGAGTGACTTAAACAACCCGAATCGTATTGTTCAGGAAGGAGAACGTTATAAGTATAATTTTGAAATAGATGCCGATGTAATAAACGGCTTTGCCCAGGCACAATTTAAATATAATGTGGTTGATTTTTACCTGGCTGCAAATATTGGCAAAACTTCCTATCAGAGAAATGGGTTGTTTGAAAACGGTTATTTTGCCGGAAACTCCTTTGGCAAGAGCGAGAAGCTCGAATTCAACACCTATGGAGTTAAGGCCGGCATGGTTTATAAATTGACCGGAAGGCATTTATTTGAACTCAACGGCGCACATTTTACAAAGGCACCTTCAATTCGTAACTCATTCAGCAACTCACGCCAAAATAATAATGTAGTTAGCGGTTTAACAGAAGAAACCGTCAGTTCAATCGATGGGAGCTATATCTACCGCTCACCATTGGTTAAGGCAAGACTTACAGGCTTCTATACCAATTTTGCAGACGGGACCGATATCGGATTTTATTTTACTGAAGATCTCGCCGGACTGGGTATTGAACAAGACGCCTTTGTCCAGGAAGTCATGACCGGGATTGAAAGAAGGCATATTGGTGCAGAACTGGGAATTGAAGCTCAGATCACACCAACGGTGAAATTAAAAGCTGCGGCATCAGTCGGACAATATACCTTTGCCAATAATCCTGACCTTTATCTTACAAGTGATGATTTCCAGGGTGAACTTCGATTCGGAAATGGGAAAACAGCCCTGGAGGATTACCATGTTGCTGGTGGCCCTGAAAGAGCATACCAGTTAGGATTCGAGTATAGGGATCCCAATTTTTGGTGGGTCGGAGCTACAACAAACTATTTCTCCAATGCCTATGTTGACGTTAGTGCACTGGCAAGATCAGAAAATTTTGCTTTGGATTATGATGGACAGCCAATTATTGGCTATGATGAGAATGTGGCCAAAGACCTATTGAGGCAAGAGGAATTCGATGATTACTTCCTGGTAAATATCGTTGGTGGAAAAAGCTGGAAAATTGGAGACTATTTTGTAGGGTTCTTTGCCACGATTAACAATGTATTGGACCAGGAATATAAAACCGGTGGTTTTGAGCAAAGCAGGCTTTCGAAATACAATACGGTTTTAGAAGATAAAAGCCGTCAGTATGGACCTGTATTCGGAAGTCGATATTTCTTTGGAAATGGCACAACATATTACGTCAACCTTTATTTCAGATTTTAAGAAAACATGATAGAACAGAATAAATATCTCAGAATAATGAAAGCAATTCAATTGAAATCCCTTTTGGGATTAGTTCTACTAGCCTTGACTTTACAAGGCTGTGTGCAGGACGATGATTTTAAAACGCCCGATGTTTCTATAACAGAGCCTGAATTAAGTGGCCCGGTAATTACTATCGATGCTGTGGCAGGCTTCCTTGCCCAGGAGCAGGGCGGAGGTGACCTCGACTATACCGATGAGGAATCAACCTTCACCTTCGAAGAGACGAATTCCTATATGTCTGGTTATGTCATTTCGAGCGACCTGGCAGGAAACTTCTTTGAAGAAATATTACTTCAGGATAAGATCGAAAATCCGACAATCGGTATCAAAGTCTTGATTGATGTCAATCCCCTGTTTACCCGTTATGAGATGGGGAGAAAAATTTATATAAAACTTGACGGCCTATCTGCCGGAATTACAAATGGAGTGTTGACCATCGGCGCATTAAACGGACTTGAGGTGGACAAGATCCCGGCTCCTCTTGAAGAGGATTACATTGTTAGATCGACTGAAAAAGCTGAATTGGTTCCTTATCCAATTGATCTGAACAACCTTCAGGACGGAATGACCAATCTATATGTTCAGCTGAATGATGTGCAGTTCCAGCGTAACCAGGTGATCATTGATAACCCATTGACCTTTGCGGCCGAACCAACCGATGAATTTGACGGAGAAAGGATTTTAGAAGACTGTGCCAATGGTGGTAGTGTTATCTTCAGCACCAGTACTTTTGCAGATTTTAAAGGATTGCAATTGCCGGTAAACCGCGGTTCGATGAATGCCATATTAAGTAAAAATTTCTTTGGAGATACGTTTAATATTGTGGTGAATTCGGCATCGGATATCATTTTTGACAACGCTGAGCGCTGTGATCCTGATTTCTTAATCTGTGAAACTGCCGGTGGCGGTGGAAGTGTGTTCTGGGAAGAAGATTTTGAAGGCTTTAGTGGATATGTTTCAGAAGGATGGACAAACGAAAATGTTGGTGGCGGAATTGAAGACTGGGTTGTTGGAAGTTTCTCCGGAAATGCATACGCGCAAATTTCAGGCTTTAATTCAGGGGAAGATCCAATTGATGTTTGGTTGATCACCCCTGCGATTAATTTGGATAGTACCACTGGAGAGGAACTAAGTTTCGATGTTCAGACGAACTTTAATAATGGAGATATTCTTTCAGTTTGGGTATCAACCAACTTTAGCGGTGATCCTACCACGGCCGACTGGACACCACTTGATGCGATTATTCCGGAAGGAAGCTCAAGCGGTTTCGGTAGTTTTGAGCCTGTCGGACCAATAAATATATCATGTTTGGATGGTGATATCCACGTTGGATTCTTCTATCAGGGAGCTGATCCTGGTCCAACAACAAGGTATCATGTCGATAATGTAGAAGTTACCGGAAATTAATTCCGAGATATTCTGAGTTAAGAACCGCATCATTTGATGCGGTTTTTTTATATTCAACCTGATGGGAACTTTCAACACTTTATTTCTTCAGGTATATAATTACTACAGGTTTAGAAAAGTAAAGCATGCTACACGATTAGCCTTGTTCTATGTAACACTGGTGCAATCGCTCTTATTTTTATTTACCGGGGTAGTCCTGGCAAAATTTTTAAGCAGTATGCATATGAGCCTGATGAGTGTAACAACGGCCTGGGTTCTATTTGCTGCCCTGGTTGTTTTTCTCTACTTCAGTAACTGGATGCAATATACCGGGAGGAAACAAAAGATATTCAGGGCTAAAATGTCTCAAAAGGCTTATGAAGATCGACCCATCACTATCTTATGGCTCATTCCACTCCTTGGGATATTTCTGATTGTGATCCTGTTGAATCTATAAAAAAACCCCGGCTGTGATCAGCCAGGGTCTAGTTAATGGTTAGTTAGTTATTTGAAATGAATCTTTTAAGAATTCGGATTTCCACTTACGATAATAAATTCAGACCTTCGATTCTCCTGGTGCTCTTCATCAGTACAGTTTTGACCGCATTTAACCTTTAAATCGTCTTCACCCTTTCCTTCACCTGTTATACGAGATGCATCAATACCCTTTGAAACCACATATTGAACAGTGGTTTTTGCCCGACGCTCAGACAATCTCTGATTGTAAGGCGCTGATCCTCTTGAATCAGTATGGGATTCGGCTTGTATTACCATTTCAGGATATTTATTCATAATCTGAATCAGTTTATCCAGTTCGAAGGCAGCCTTGGCCGTGATATTAGACTTGTCGAAATCAAAATATATCGGATTGAGTTCAACACGATCTTCAGCAATGATTTTTTCTATTGGATTCAGTGCGATGTTTACCATGACTTCTTCTTCACTCGTTCCTGAAACATCGGTAAGAGAGCTTTCATAGTCATCCATGGTGACCTCAAGTTTAACATCGGTTTCGCACTCAACCATGAATTCAGCTAAACCTTCAGAATCCGTACCTTTTGAAGAAATGCGATTTCCGTCATTATCTACAATGGAAACCGTAGCACCACTCAACGGACTACCGGTTTTGGCATCGGTTACTGTGGCTGCGATTAAAACATCACATAAGGGTTGTAATAACTTAATAGCATAAATATCGTCACTACCAATACCGCCCTCACGGTTGGATGAAACAAACCCTTCTCCTGATTCGTCATCAATACTAAAGGCAAAATCATCGGCATTACTATTTAATGGTACGCCGGCATTTCTTATTGGAGCCATTTTACCATCGATTTCTCTTGTATGGAATACATCCATGCCTCCAAGGCCAAGATGTCCATCTGAAGAGAAGTAAAGTGTTCCATTATCACTGATAAACGGAAACATTTCCTGGCCTTCTGTATTCACTTTCTGGCCCAGGTTCATCGGTTCTCCCAATGAGCCATCATCAGCAATTGATGCCTGATAAATATCGAAATTTCCATATCCGCCAGGCATATCAGAAGCAAAGTACAAAGTTTTGCCATCGGCGCTGACAGACGGATTTTTTACAGAATAATTGGTGCTGTTGAAAGCTAATGGATCAGCATCACTCCAGCCATCAGAAAGCAGGTTACTCCTGTATAAGTTGAGTACACCCATTTTATTTCGGGTTACCGAATCCTTAACGAATAAATTATCGACATGACTCTCTCTTGAGAAGTACATAATCTTTCCGTCAGGGCTAAAGCTAACTAGTCCTTCATGATAACGCGAATTAATCCGGCTTCCTAAAAGCTCTTCAGCAACATAGGAGCCGTCATCTGCAATTGAAAATTCATAAATATCCAGGAAAGGCTCAGCGTTCCAGCCATAGGTCTTACGTGCATCATTCCGGGCAGAGGTGATATAGAGTTTACCATTACTGATAGTCCCACCAAAATCTGAATTTTCAGAGTTTAACGGGAGGTTCTGCACATTGAATTTTTTCCCTTTCTCAAGGATCTTCGGAAGATAATCAGGATTCTTTCTGAATGCCAGTGCGCGGTCATCACCAGGCCTCATGGTGGCAAATTTGTCCATCCATTCATTCGACTCTGAATATTTCCCGTTAGCCTTCAGCATTTGAGAATATCGATATGCCGTTTCAGGACTCTCCGATTCTGCCAATGCTTTCGCATACCAGCGTTCGGCTTCAACAGTAT
>JABDPU010000002.1 GCA_013042625.1 Flavobacteriaceae bacterium
TGGGCAATCTTGATATCAGCATGGTATCTGACGGGGAGCTTTTAGAGGAGGTATTCCTCAATGGAGAGTTTGAAGAAAAACCCAAGGTAGAACTTGGTTATAATGGACAAAAGACATTCGATGAAATTACCTATTCAGCCAATGTTATTCCGCAAAATCAAATCAAATCGAATTACTACCAGTTGTCGGATCTTTTAAACGGAAGAACAGCTAAAACCTCATATTCCCGGGATGCGAGTATTTTTAATCGGGCAGGCTATATCTATGACATTGATGGTATGATCTTCTCGTCTGAAGCCGGTATTCAATTACCATTTATTGATCCACAAATTATTGAAAGTGTTACCATTCTTAATTCTCTATCGGCTACACATAAATACGGAACATTGGGCAGGGCCGGTGTCATAGTGATTCGGACAAAAAATATTGGATATGACGAAGCTGCTGTGGAGAAGCCAAAAGCGCTTGTTGAAGGTAATAATTATTCAGAATCAGTCGAATTGATTGAAGGTAGTCATAATTCCGAATTAGGCGGTATGTTGAAACAGGCAGAATCATTCAGCCAGGCAAAACAAATTTTCTCTGAATATATCGCTCAGACCGGAAGTCCGGGGGTTGATGTGTATTTCAATGCCTCCGATTATTTTCGAAGGTGGAATATGGAATTCGCCATCGAATTATTAGACGTAGTTGGCGATTTGGCCTATAACAATACGAAAGCCCTGCGTGGCCTGGCATATAAATACGAGGAATTGGGAAAACTGAAAAAAGCTAAGGAGGTCTTTCAGCGTATTGCCATTATTAGCCCTCTGGAAGCCCAGACTTATGTGGATCTCGCCAGAAGTTATAAAAATTCGGGGGACTATCAGGAAGCTCTTGATCTGTTTAAAATGATGATGATGAATCAAAAGGAAGGTATAGATTTTACCGGAATAAGAAACAGCATTGAAAATGAAATTCGACATATTCTCGCTTTTCACCGGACCAAGGTAAAATATGATGACCTGCCAATGGATTTAAGGACAGCGAATTTCAAATATGATGTAAGAGTGGTTTGCGAATGGAATGACCCTTATGCCGAGTTCGAAATTCAATTTGTAAATCCTGGGAAACGCTATTTTACATGGCGCAATTCTAAATTAAATAATACCCAGCGTATGTTAGATGGTGTAACAAATGGTTATGCCATGGAGGAATTTATCATTGATGATGCCGCCCAGGGAGAATGGATTATAAACCTAAAGGCGAAAGAAGAGGATACAGGTATTAATCCGACCTTTTTCAAGTATACTGTTTATACCGACTATGGATTACCTACTGAAACTTCAGAAACCCGGGTGATACAGTTAGCGAATCAGACTCAAAAGGTGACCCTCGATCGTTTAAGATATGAATAAAAAAAGAGCCTCAAACGAGGCTCTTATCAAACTAACTAATACATAAGTACATAATGACCCTGTACAGGGGTTTTCTAGAATGTTACTGTTTCAACAAATTTATTACCGTTGGACAGGACAACAAATTTGAGCTTGTCATCTTCGATTTTTGAAAAATCAAATATTCGTCCGGTGTTCTTGAAAGTTTCGGTATAAATGAGGGTATTGTTTTCGGAATAAACCTTAATCTCAAGTTCCTCATCTTCAAAAGCCATTTTAGAGACATAAACCAGGCTTCCACGATTTACTATTACCGGTTTAAAAGTCTCATACGACTCACCGAATACGACTTTACTAGACCCGAGTTTAGCAGCATCACAGTCGACTTTAAGATCAAAATACTTTTCTACCTTAAAGGTTTGAAATTCTATTTTGTGCTTATAGATCTTTTCGATGATATAATCTCCCGTTGGAAGATTTCCAAGGCGAAACAGGTCAGCAACAGATTGGTCTGCTTCTATTTTACCTCTCATAACGACCTTACCCTGATCATTCTTGATTAATACTTTTACTTTTCTAGATGCATCATCAACAACGTCAATTGATAATGATGAATTCTGATTTGGGATCATGTTGAATCCACTGGCATACATTGCTCCAAGCAAGCATGCGATTAACTGAGCTTTTTTGATTGTTTTCATTATAGTGTGAATTTAATAGTTCAACGGGACAAAGATGAGGCGCCTGAACAAGTTAAAAAACAATGGAATTGGCCAATTTATATTGAAAATTAACCGCTATATAGAGTTAATTGAATATTAAGGTTAATATAGAATAGAAAATGGTTAAAAACGTATAGCTTTGTAATTAGAATTGAAACTAATTTTGGTATAAATATGTCCCAGGTGATTAAGAAGAAACCGTCATTAGAAAAAGTAAGCCCCGATTTTGGGAATTCCATACTGGTCAAGCAGAATGTTAAGAATTTCAAATCGAAAAGGGCATTTTGGCATTTTCATCCCGAGATTGAATTAGTTTATGTCAATAAGGGTAAGGGTAAGAGGCATATAGGAAGTCACTTATCATATTTTAATAACAGTCAGCTTATTCTTATTGGATCGGATCTGCCACATAATGGGTTTACAGATCGTCTGACTGCAAAAGGTAAGGAAACACTTGTACAATTCAGGCCGGATATTTTTGGAGAAGCGTTTTTAGAGCTTCCTGAAATGGCTTCGATAACCAAACTGTTTGAGCGGGCCAGGAAAGGATTGTTATACAAACCGGAAACCAAAAAACGTATCGGTCCGAAAATCGAGCAGCTGGCCGGCCTCGATAATTTTGGGCGATTGGTTGGCTTGCTTGAAATACTTCAGGACTTAGCCAAGGCCGAAGACTATGAATTAATGAATGCGGATGGTTTTGCCCTGGAAACCGAGACCCAGGATAATGACAAGATCGATTCAATCTTTCAGTATGTCAATGCAAACTTCAAAGATCATATTGCATTGGAGGATATTGCTGAAAAGGCCAATATGACTGTTCCGGGATTTTGCCGATATTTTAAAAAGGTAACCGGAAAGACATTTACTAAAATGGTGAATGAATACCGTGTTGTTCATGCCACAAAACTGCTTTCTGAAAGCGACAAAAGCATCACTGACATTTGCTTTGATTGCGGCTTCAATAATTTTTCTCACTTCAATAAACTGTTCAAGGAGTTTACAGGCAAAACAGCCTTGCAATATCGCAAGGAGATGAAGAGAATGATACAATAATTTCTCATTCTACAAAATGTAGCCATCACCAGGGTAGATCTCATTTATCTTTGATGTCCGCGAAAGCGTATTCAGAGGTATTCCATGCAAAAACACAAAGGACGGGGAGCACAGTTGTCGGTTAATAATCGATTCTCAAAACTCAGGCATGAGTTAAGAGGAGATTTCCTTGATCATTGTGTGAAGGAACAGGAAAATGTTCTCAAAGTAAAAACAACCTACAAAGAAGTACATCCAAAGACCATTGTAAATAAAATTACGAGTCCGGATGTTGGCATGGAATATTCCATGAATCCATACCAGGGTTGTGAGCATGGATGTATTTACTGTTATGCCAGGAATACTCATGAATATTGGGGATATGGTCCTGGCCTTGATTTTGAAAGTCGGATTCTGGTCAAAAGAAATGCTGCCAGGCTGCTGGAGTCCCAAATTCGAAAGAAATCATGGCAAGCCAGCACTATTGTGATGTCGGGGAATACCGATTGCTACCAACCCGCTGAGAAGAAATTCAAGATTACCCGGGAATGCCTCGAGGTATTTTTGAAATACAGGCATCCTGTGGGTATAATAACAAAGAATGCTCTTGTGCTGAGGGATCTGGACTTGTTAAAGGCCTTAAATAAGCACGGGTTAGTCGCTGTTCATATTTCAATTACATCACTTTCTGAAAAAACAAGACGGCTGCTGGAACCAAGAACTGCAACGATTCAACGGCGGCTTAATACGGTTCAGACCTTAAGCAGGCATGGGATTCCGGTAAATGTTATGATGGCACCAATAATTCCTTCTATAAACAGCCACGAAATCCTGAATATGGCAAAAGCTGTTTCAGAAGCAGGTGCATTAAGCATGGGGCATACCATGGTCAGACTAAATGGTGCAATTGGCCATATTTTTTATGATTGGATCAAGAAAAATATACCCGACAGGGCGAACAGGGTGATGCGTCAGATTGAATCCTGTCATGGTGGAAATCTCAATGACAGTCGATTCGGGATAAGAATGCGCGGAGAAGGGAAGATCGCCAACCAAATCAATGACCTGATAAAACTTAGCAAGAAAAAATATTTCAAGGATAAAAAACTTCCAAAGTTGAATACAGAACTTCACGCCAATTACAAAGATGATCAACTCAAGCTTTTCTGATCCAGAGATTTGTAAAAAACAATCTTGGTTTGCCCTTTTTCGTTAGTGTATACTTTGGTAATATCGAAACCGCGTTTAATATTAAGAAGAATCATGGGCTTAAACCGATTCATCGACTTGGTTTTTAATGCTCGAAAGCCATGTGCCATGGCCCAATCTTCCTGAAGTTTTGCCAATTGATTGGCTATTCCCTGTCTCCGAAAACCCGGAAGCACACCACCAATCCAACTGTAGAAGGTATGATTTAGCACAGCATATCCAATCTTAAATCCGATTAGATCGTTGTTGTCTCTTGCGGTAATAATCAGAAGGTCAGGATGAGCTTTAATGCGTTTGATGAAAAAGTCAGGATCGGCATCATCAAATAATTGTAAATACAGATCAATACATGCCGTTAGAATCAGGGCATCCGGCACGCCTTCGATCAATTCATATGAGATTGTTTTACTCGCCATCCCATTCCTGGAAAAATTGTTCAAGAAATTCAAGCATATAAGCATGACGTTTTTCTGCCATTTTCCTTCCTGTATCAGTATGCATTTTGTCTTTTAAAAGCAGGAGTTTTTCGTAAAAATGATTTATAGTTGGTGATGCAGCAGATTTATATTCCTCTTTGGTCATATTCAACTTCGGAGGAATATCAGGATCATAAAATGGGCGGTTTTTATAGCCCCCGTAGTTGAAGCATCTGGCAATGCCTATTGCACCGATTGCGTCCAGCCTGTC
>JABDPU010000003.1 GCA_013042625.1 Flavobacteriaceae bacterium
GGAATGGTATTGTCCCAAACCGTTGAAGGAAGAGAGCGCTATGGTATAAGGGTCAGGTATCCCAGGGAGTTGCGTTCCAATCCTACAGACCTGGAACAGATATATGTGCCTGTTGAATCCGGAAGTCCCGTCCCTTTGGGTGAACTGGCAAGTATTAAATATGAACAGGGACCTCAGGTAATTAAGAGTGAGGATACATTTTTAGTGGGCTATGTGTTGTTCGACAAATTGGAGAATTTTGCGGAAGTGAATGTGGTTGAAAATGCCCAGAAGTTAATTCGGGAGAAAATTGAATCCGGCGAATTAGTCGTACCTGATGGTGTTAATTATGCCTTTACAGGTACCTATGAGAACCAACTAAGAGCAGCAAAAACCTTGTCTATAGTAGTGCCCTTGGCCTTGCTTATCATTTTCCTGATATTATATTTTCAGTTCAGGTCGGTCACGACTTCACTAATGGTATTCACTGGAATTGCTGTTGCTTTTGCTGGAGGATTCCTGATGATATGGTTATACGGACAGGAATGGTTCTTCAATTTTAACTTCTTAGGAGAGAACCTTCGGGATCTCTTTCAAATGAAAACCATTAACCTGAGTGTGGCAGTTTGGGTCGGTTTTATTGCCTTGTTTGGTATTGCAACTGATGATGGTGTTGTGATGGCTACGTATTTAAAACAAACATTTAAGCGGAATCTCCCTGAAAACCTGGAAGAGGTAAGAGCATCAGTTGTTGAAGCAGGAAAAAAACGAATTCGCCCCTGTTTAATGACAACTGCAACTACAATTTTGGCCTTATTACCCATTTTAACGTCTACAGGACGAGGAAGTGACATTATGATACCCATGGCAATCCCCAGTTTTGGAGGAATGCTCATAGCCTTAATTACACTTTTCGTAGTTCCGGTACTATACTGTTGGAGAGAAGAAATACAACTTAAACGAGCGGTGAGATGAAAATAGAAACAAAAAACAAAACAATCTGGCTGGTTCTGTTACTATTGTTTTTGAGTTTAAACGGTAGTGCCCAGCAATTGGAACTGCTTATTCAGGAAGCGCTTGAGAACAATCCTGAAATTATGAATTTCGACCTGCAATATAATATTGCTTCTCAAAAGATTGAGGAGGTTAATGTTCTTCCGAATTCTGAAATAGGGGCGGGATATTTTGTTAGTGAACCGGAAACAAGAACCGGGGCGCAACGCTTTAAGGTTTCCGCCAGGCAAATGATCCCATGGTTTGGGACCATTACCGCAAGGGAAAATTATGCTTTGGCCCTTGCAGATACTAAATATGAAGACATAGTCATTGCGAAAAGAAAACTTGTAGCCTCTGTTTCAAGATCTTATTACAATTTATATGCTTTGAAAGCCAAGGAAAAAGTGTTGATGGAAAACATTGAATTGCTGAAAACGTATGAAACTATGGCTCTGACTTCCGTTGAAGTTGGCAAGGCTTCTGCCGTTGATGTGCTTCGCTTGCAAATGAGAAGGAATGAAATGATCCAATTAAAAGAGATTATTGCAGAAAATATTATATCGGAACAAACAAGAATGAACAAATTGCTTAACAGAGATAAGGATGTTCCGCTGGATAGGGTTGTTGAATTATCAATTCCTTCAGATACTGAAATTCTAACGGCTGATAATTTAGAATTGCATCCTGAACTTCTTAAATATGACAAGCTTTATGAGTCGGTAGTTCAATCTGAATTGTTGAACCAAAAGGAAAGTAGTCCTATAATTGGTATTGGCCTTGATTTTATAGCAGTTTCTGAACGGCCGGATATGAACTTTGTTGACAACGGCAAGGATATCCTTATGCCAATGATGTCGGTATCCATTCCGGTATTTAATAAAAAGTTTAAATCGAGATCAGCACAAAACAACTTAAAACAGCAGGCCATAAATTATCAGAGGAAAGATCGTAGGAATAAATTGGAAACTGCCTTAAGTGTAGCTATTGGAAATCGAAATTCGGCGAAAATCAGTTTTGATACCCAAAACAAGAATCTTGAACAAGCCAGAAATGCCGAATCAATTCTTATACGGAATTATGAAACCGGTACTATAGATTTTAATGACATCCTGGACGTCCAGGAACTTCAATTGAATTTTCAAATCGGTAAGATCGAATCCATAAAGTCATATTTCACAGAAACGACAATTATAAACTATTTGATAGCGAAATGAATGATTATTTGAGAATTAGATTTGCCCTGAAAATAAATAGGCCTGATGTAGATGCTGTCAAGCTCTTGAACAAATTGCTTGTGTTTGACGAGATTGTTGATCTTGAAGTTAATGAATTGAAATATGTCACATTAAGAATGACAAATAAGGTTAGCATGAAGAGCTTAAATTCGGCAATAATGCCTGATGCAGAGCTATCCGATGAAATTGATATGGGCTCATTGTTTAAATTTTTTCCTTAAATCGATATTAAATATGAAAAACAAATATGATATAAGCGGGATGACTTGTAGTAGCTGCAAGCAAACAGTAAAAGAGAGTTTAGAACAGCTTAATGGTATTACCCATGCAGAAGTAAATCTGGAATTGGGTGAAGTTGAACTTACTATGGATAATCATATTTCAATTTCAGAATTGAAAAGTGCATTGCCGGTCAAATATCAACTGAGGGAGAAAATGGAAAAGAATGTATTCGCGACAATTGATGGAATTGAAAATTCCGAAGTAGTTTCTAAAAGCAAATTTGAGCAATTAAAACCCTTATTCCTTATCATTTTCTATATCAGTGTTGCAAGCTTACTTCTCCATTTTAAAGATTGGAACCTGAAAAATTTTATGCTCGATTTCATGGGGCTGTTCTTCATTGTATTCAGCTTTTTTAAAATGCTTGATTTGAAGGGTTTTCCAGCATCATTTGCCATGTATGACCCACTGGCAAAACAACTGCCAGTTTATGGTTGGGTGTATCCGTTTATTGAAATCGCATTAGGACTAATGTTCCTTATGCGTATTGAGATTAAAATTGCCCTTGTGGTGACCCTGATCGTTCTGGGAATTACGACTATTGGGGTTACAAAAACCCTTTTGGATAAAAAATCTATTCGCTGTGCCTGTTTGGGAACTGCCCTCAAGTTACCAATGACAGAAGCAACGTTTATTGAAAATGCAATCATGTTAATCATGGGTGTGATAATGTTAACAAATCAATGAAAGAAATGAAAAAGTATATAGTTTATATCGGCGTATTGGCCATTGGATTACTTCTAGGATGGTTTCTTTTTGGAAATTCTTCAAATGAAGTGGATCACAATCATAATGAAGTAACAGAAGCTAACCAAATGTGGACCTGCTCCATGCATCCGCAAATAATGCAATCTGAACCAGGTGACTGCCCGATCTGTGGTATGGATCTTATACCTGTTGATTCTGGAATGGATGATTTATCACCAGATCAATTTCAGCTTACCGAAAATGCCCTGGCCTTAGCAAATATTCAAACCTCTGTTGTGGGATTTGATTCATCAGATAATGGTGTGGTCAGGCTTTCAGGTAAAATTGTGGAAAATGAAGAAGCTAATGTCGTTCAAGTGACTTATTTCAGTGGAAGAATCGAAAGGCTATATGTTAATTCCACGGGTGAACAGGTGCGCAAGGGCCAGTTATTGGCCAGTATCTATTCACCGGAATTATTTGCTGCCCAGCAGGAATTATTAACGGCCTCGTCCATCAAAGAATCGCAGCCAGAACTGTATAAGGCTGTCAGAAATAAATTAAAACTTTGGAAAATTTCAGAAAAGCAGATCGACCAGATTGAAACTTCAGGTGAGATCAAAGAAAACTTTCCGGTTTATGCTAATGTCTCCGGAACCGTTTCAGAAAAATTGATAGAACAGGGCGAATCGGTATCGTCGGGGCAACCCATATTGAAAATTGCAGATTTGAGTACTGTTTGGGCGAATTTTGATATTTATGAAAGCCAAATTGACCAATTTAAAACGGGCCAGGAGATAATAGTTACCACTAATGCATACAAAAGCAAATCTTTTAATTCCAAAGTAGATTTTATCGATCCGGTTTTAAATGCTAAAACCCGGACAGTGACCTTAAGGACAGTCCTAAGAAACCCTGAAGGTGAGTTCAAGCCCGGAATGTTTGTTGAAGGAACAATTCAATTGATGACCGATAACGGCAATAAGGTTGTTCGTGTCCCTTCTTCAGCCGTTATGTGGACCGGGAAGCGCTCGGTTGTATATGTTAAGACCGATCCGCAAAGTCCGATTTTTGAGATGCGTGAAGTAACATTAGGCAATAAATTGGGTGATTATTACGAGGTTGTGGAAGGTTTAAAAACCGGGGAGGAAATTGTAACAAATGGCACTTTTACCATTGATGCTGCGGCTCAATTGCAAGGCAAGAAATCGATGATGAATAAATCGGGCGATAAGACCATGAGTGGGCATGACGATCATAATGGTATGACAGAAAAAAATGGAAGCGACCCGGATAAAACAACAACGAAGATGGAGTTTTCTGATGCCTTTCAGTCAACCTTTAAGCCGGTAATAACGTCCTATTTGAAATTAAAAGATGCTCTGGTAGAAAGTGACCTGGAACAAACAGCAGTTTTTGCAAAAGAAACTTTAATAGTCTTAAAGAAAGTTGACCAGAATGATCTTAAGGCAATGGAAAGATCTCATTTGACAAAATCTATTGATATGCTCAATGCAATTGCCAAATCGGATAAGCTCGAAGATCAACGTGCCTTTTTTGTAACGTTAAATGAAAATATGGTGGCCATTGCCAATAACTTGATCGCTTTGGAAAATGCATTGTATGTTCAGTTTTGTCCTATGGCTAATGATAATAAAGGGGCAATTTGGATTAGCGCCGACAAGGAAATACGCAATCCTTATTATGGCGATGCCATGTTGAAATGCGGCTCGGTTAAATCAATAATTGATTAGATTTGGAAACTATAAGTCAATATGTGCCTAAATAGATATGCCATGAGATATAAAATGTCTTTGATTTTAATGGTTTCTATTGCTTTGCTATCTAATGCCCAGCAAAAAGTTAAAGGTTTTATATATGAAGCTGATCAAGGAAATGAAAAGATCGCACTTATGGGTGCGAATATTATTTGGCAAGGAACGTCTGTAGGGGCTGTGTCAAAAGAGAATGGAAGTTTTGAAATTCCGTATCTGCCTAATTACAAGAAACTGATAATAAGTTTCGTCGGATTCAAGTCCGATACGCTCGATATTTCCGGCCCAACCAGTAATTTGGAGCACTGGCTGAGGCCAACCGATGAATTGGATGAGATAACCATTTCTGGTAAAAGGCAAAGCATGGCCAAGTCTTATTTGCAATCACAAAACATTATTACCGTTAGCAGTGATGAATTACTGAAGGCAGCATGCTGCAACCTTTCTGAAAGCTTTGAAACCAATCCTTCAATAGATGTCAATTTTAATGACGCAGTTACCGGAACCAGGCAGATCAAGATGCTGGGGCTAACCAGTCCGTATATCCTGATCGCCACAGAAAACATCCCGTCAATCCGGGGTGCATCTCAAACCTATGGCCTTAGTTTTATTCCGGGCACCTGGGTTGAGAGTATCCAGATTACTAAAGGGGCAGGCTCTGTCATTAATGGTTTTGAAAGCATAGCCGGACAAATAAACGCCGAACTTAGAAAACCTTCAACCGATGATAAGGTATATGTCAACCTATATGGTGCTGCAAATGGCCGTTTGCAGTTGAATACTCACCTGAACACAAAGGTTTCTGAAAGGTGGCATACCGGTTTATACATTCACGGGAACATGAGAAATAACGAATTCGACCGGAATGATGATAATTTCCTGGATGTACCATTGAAGAAGCAGATCAACGTGATGAACCGCTGGCAATATACCAACCCTGAGAAAGGGCTGGTGTCCTTTATTAATATCAGATATCTGAAAGATGAGAACCAGGCCGGGGAGCTGGGTTTCGATCCCGATCGCGATGAGTTTTCAAATTCTATCTGGGGAAGTTTGGTAGATACCCAGCGGTTTGAACTGGCTTCGAAACTTGGTTATGTCAATCCTGAAATACCATATCAAAGTCTTGGAGCACAATTTGCCTTCAGCAGGCATGAGCAGGATTCTTACTTTGGACTCAGGCCATATGATATAACACACCAGAGTATATATTCAAATGTCATCTATAATTCTATAATCAGCGACTCCCGTCACAAGGTAAAGATGGGAGTAAGCTTTACCTATGATCAGTATGAGGAATTGGCCGATGATTTGGAATTCAATAGAAATGAACGATCTCTTGGTGGATTTTTTGAGTATTCCTTTGATGATCTTGCCGATCTTACCCTGACTGCTGGTATTCGGTTTGA
>JABDPU010000005.1 GCA_013042625.1 Flavobacteriaceae bacterium
TAAGGATAAAGCATCGATTCGAATCGAATCTAATTCCAAATTTACCAACTAATCGGTCTGTAATCACTTCTCAGGTCAGAACCAGGTATCAAAATCTTTACGTTTACCCTCAATGTCATACTGATAATCCATAGAATGGAATGAATAAAAGGATTAATAGCCTATTAAAAGAAACCATGTGGTCGGTTTGGTAAAACCTGACATATGAAATGTCTGAATTCCATTTTTAGTCTTCATTTGGACTAAAAATGAGGCAAATCTCCATGGATTTCATTGTAAGTTTGGCAATTTATGGCGACCAAGGCAAGGCGGAGATATTTCGCAGCGATAGAGCAAAAGTTATTTTGAGTAGGACTCACTGAATATATTCCCCCCTATTATTAATACTTTTGAAGTCAATATAAATGATTATACCATGGCAAATTCATATTATGATCCGGCGGATTTAAGGAAATTTGGAAATATCACTGAGTGGAGTGAGGAATTGGGGACTAAATTTTTTGATTATTACAACAAGGTTTTTGAGGAAGGTGCACTATCGGCCAGAGAAAAATCCCTTATCGCCCTGGCGGTATCGCACGTAGTGAAATGCCCTTATTGCATAGATGCCTATACCAAGGACGGTCTGCAAAGAGGCATTACAAAAGAAGAAATGATGGAAGCAGTACACGCAGGTGCTGCCATTGAAAGCGGGGCTACCCTTGTACATGGAGTTCAAATGATGAATAAATACAATAAATTAAGCATGTAGGATGTGATTCCCTGAATCCTTCTTATACAATTTCGAAATAACAAGAATGGCTACAAAATCTCTAAAAGCAAGGCATTTAGAATTAGCGGATAATCACAGGCAACTTGAAATTCTCAACGGAGGTCTGTTTAAAGAAGGGGAACTACCCTACTTTAAAGATAAGATTGCCGAAATCGGTGAGTTCCCATTAAAACCCAGAAGTTTAGAGATCCTTCAGATTAATGTGGGTTATATGTGTAATCAGGTTTGCGAACATTGCCATGTAGATGCAGGCCCCGACAGGAAAGAGATTATGACCAGGGAAACTATGGAATTATGCCTGGAAGTTATAAGAAATACGGGGGCGCACACCCTCGACCTCACGGGAGGTGCTCCTGAAATGAATCCCAACTTCCGCTGGTTTGTAGAAGAGGCGTCAAAGGCAGGTATTCAAGATTTTATAGTGCGATCTAATCTTACTATCATTCGTGCAAATAAAAAATATCACGATCTCCCTCAGTTTTTTAAAGATTTCAATATTCATGTTGTCTCATCTATGCCTCATTATACAAAGGGCAAAACAGACAAACAGAGGGGTGACGGCGTTTTTGATAAGTCGATTAAGGCGCTGCAGGAACTAAATGCTGTGGGATATGGCATGCCTGATAGTTCTCTCCGGCTCGATCTGGTATACAATCCTTCCGGGGCATATCTCCCCGCAGACCAGGCGGCATTAGAACGCGATTTTAAAAAAGCCCTTAAGGAAGACTTCAACATTGATTTTCACAATCTGTTTGCAATCACAAATTTACCGATATCCCGATTTCTGGATTATTTAATTGCTTCGGAAAATTATGAAGATTATATGTACTCTCTTGTAGACGCCTATAACCCTTCGGCGGTGCAGAAAGTAATGTGTACCAATACCATATCGGTAAGTTGGGATGGATGGTTATACGATTGTGATTTTAACCAGATGCTCGATTTAAAAGTGGCCAGTAAGGTTCAGCATATTAAGGAATACAATGAGGATATCCTTCAGAATCGCAACATTATCATTTCGCAACACTGTTATGGGTGTACTGCCGGGGCAGGCAGTAGTTGCCAGGGAGTTGTAACCTGATATTTCTCTATTCACTACCTTTTTTATCCTTAAATCAACCACTTATTCATCCTCATTTTACCTTTTGTCGGGAAAAAAAACCGACCAAGTGGTCGGTTGACTAGGGCCTAAAGTGGGTATTTCATCCGAATTTTAACTTCTCATCGATTTTTTA
>JABDPU010000010.1 GCA_013042625.1 Flavobacteriaceae bacterium
CTGTTTGAACTACCCATTGAAGAATGGTTGTTTTTTATTTGTATCCCTTATGCCTGTGTGTTTACTCATTATGCCCTGCTACATTATATTCCTAACCTTGGATTAAATGATAAATGGACAAGGAATATTTCCTATGTTTTGATGTTGGTCATGATCCTTATTGTGAGCTTTCATTATGACAAATGGTATACCTTGATCAACTATGGATTCGCCATTATTCTGATACCATTGATGCTGAAAACCAATCCGCTCCTATTAAGCCAGTATTTCATTACGTTCTTAGTTATGCTTATTCCGTTCTTTTTGGTCAACGGAATACTTACAGGTAGTTTTATTGAGGACCAGGTCGTCTGGTACAATAATGATGAGAACCTGGGCATCAGAATGTTTACAATCCCTGTTGAAGACAGTATCTATGCCTTTACCCTTATAGGCATGAATCTTTTCCTAACAGATTATTTCTACACAGCGTTCTCTGGTAAAAGAAAAATGCAGTCTTAAATTAGACCGCATTTTCCACTATCAATCAAAAAAATGAGGATTCTTTAATCAATCCTTAATTCCTGGTAACGGTTATTGAATTAGACAGGCTGAAGCATCCCATAAGATCGTTTGCATTCATGCCAGCTGAAGCGCCTTCCAGGCCATCTTCAAATCGCAAATACCAAATCAGGCATACACCGGCACCGGCATCATCAAAATTAACACCCTCAACATCAGATAATGTAGGCGGAAGTCCGAGAATTACACCAGTATCATCTGTTATGACCCAGGAGCTGTTTGAACCGGACTGGTTTCCATCAAGGCTTATTCCGGAAACATTGTCTGCTATACCATCGACCGTAAAATTAAACGGTCCGCCAATGATCTGTCCGGCATCAGGCTGATTTCGAACAACTTCGATGGAATTCGACAGGTCGAATGTTCCCTGTAAGTCATTGGCATTCATACCTGCTTCTGCGCCTTCCAAATCGTCCTCATACCTCAAATACCAGATCAGGCATGTTCCCGGTCCGGCGCCGTCAAAGTTTACATTTTGAAGTTCAGCAAGAGTTGGAGGCAAGCCTAAAATATTACCGAGGTCATCGGTAATTACAAAAGTGCTGTTTGATCCTGAAGCATTGGCAGAGGTAGATATGCCACTGACCATATCTGCCACACCGTCAACGCAAAATTCAAAGGGTCCACCATTTAATGTTCCGGCATTAGGAATCACTGTCCCATTATCATCATCATCTGAACAGCTCCAAACCAGGCCGCTAATCAGACATATAAAAAAGATTCTCTTAATCATAATTTTTGATTTTTAATTATGATCCAAAATTATAATTAGGAAAACCCATAAAATGTTAGCTAGCTAACATTAGGCAGATTTCTTATAAATTCTGATTTGTTTTCTCTTGAATTCCAATAATCGTTCTTCCTGCATTTCATTGAGGAGAACATTCAGGGTTGGGCGTGATATACCTATTAGTGAGGCAATATCTTTCTGTGTATAAGGATGGTTGATCACATGGTCTCCGGTTTCTTCACAATCATAACCGAATTCCTGGCAAAGTTCATCCAGAAATTCAACCAATCGTGTTTTTGCATCTTTAAATAAAAGTAATTGAAGTCGTCGTTCCAGCCGTTTTAGTTTTAAACCAATAAGCTTATATACTTTAAAACTGAATCGCTGATTATCGCGCATAAGATCATGCATGGTCTGAACACCAACCGGACAAATTGAAGTCTGATTATCGATAGATTGGGCAAACTCTGTTCTTTTGTCTTCACCCAGAATGGCCTTTTCTCCAAACAATTCGCCCCTGGTCAAAATAGCCTTTATAATTTCTTCTCCATCTTCAGTGTAATAACCGATTTTGACCTTTCCCTTTTCAATCAGATAGACTTTGTTGGCTGAATCCTCTTCAAAATAAATATAATCCGACTTCTTATAAGCATCAAATTCGTGGCTGTTTTTATAGGCTTTGAACTTATGAGGACAGAGGATCTTAAATAAATTGACCTCTTCAAAAAACCATATTGAATTCATATCTGAAACTCTTTATTGAATTAAAGGTCGTTATCAGAGTAAAATGCTTACATAAAAAAACTCCTGCTAATTAGCAGGAGTCTGAATTTATAAGGAATCAACATTCTTTAATCCTGTTCCTTGATCAGATTCAATGCCGACCCAGCCTTAAACCATTCGATCTGCGCATCGTTATATGTGTGATTCACTTTAATTTCATCTGTTGTTCCATCTGCATGAGCAATTTCAATGGTCAGAGGTTTACCAGGAGCGAATTGATCAAGATCAAGAAAGTTAAAGGTATCATCTTCCATGATCAGGTCATAATCATTTTCATTATCAAAAGTTAGCCCTAACATCCCCTGTTTTTTCAAATTGGTTTCGTGGATTCTGGCAAAGGACTTCACAATAACAGCCACAACACCTAGATGCCTGGGTTCCATTGCGGCATGCTCCCTTGAGGAACCTTCACCGTAATTATGGTCACCGACAACAATGGTAGGAATGCCCGCAGCCTTATAAGCCCTTTGTACATTAGGAACGCCATCGTAATCCCCATCGATTTGATTCTTGACAAAATTTGTTTGCTTATTAAAGGCATTAATAGCACCGATCAGAAGGTTATTTGAAATGTTATCCAAATGGCCCCTGTAACGAAGCCATGGACCTGCCATGGATATATGATCTGTCGTACATTTGCCGAACGCCTTGATCAGAAGTTTAGCACCCTTGATCTCATCACCAATTGGTTTAAAAGGAGTTAATAATTCCAAACGCTCTGAATTGGGATCGACCACAATTTCAACGCTGCTGCCATCGGCCTGCGGTGCCAGGTATCCATTATCTTTTACTTCAAAACCTTTTGGAGGTAATTCCCAACCTGTTGGTTCATCCAGCATAACGCTATCGCCGTTCTCGTTGATCAAGCTATCGGTAAGCGGATTAAAATCTAATCGACCTGCAATAGCAATTGCAGCAGTTAATTCTGGAGAGGCCACAAAAGCATGTGTATTCGGATTTCCGTCAGCACGTTTGGCAAAGTTTCTATTGAAGGAATGGACAATACTGTTCTTAGGAGCGTTCTTAGGATCTTCATAACGAGCCCACTGTCCGATACAAGGACCGCAGGCATTGGTGAAGATTGTCGCATCCAGATTTTCGAAAATTTGAAGAATTCCATCCCGTTCTGCTGTGTATCTCACCTGTTCAGAACCCGGATTAATTCCGAATTCCGCTTTGGTCTTTAAGCCTTTATTCAGGGCCTGTTGTGCAACCGATGAAGCTCTTGACAGATCCTCGTATGATGAATTCGTACAAGAACCGATCAACCCCCATTCAACTTTTAAAGGCCAGTCATTAGCTACAGCTTTATCATGCATAGAGCCAACTTCAGTTGCCAGGTCTGGCGTAAAGGGCCCATTCAAATGCGGCATTAGCTCTGTTAGATTGATATCTATAACCTGGTCGAAATACAACTCAGGATTCTCATATACCTCTGGATCTGCAGTAAGATATTCCTTAACAGCATTAGCAGCATCAGCTACCGCTTCACGATCAGTTGCACGAAGATATCGTTCCATAGAATCGTCATAGCCAAAAGTTGAGGTTGTTGCTCCAATTTCAGCACCCATATTACAAATGGTACCCTTACCCGTACATGACATGGATATGGCACCAGGGCCGAAATATTCAACTATAGCTCCTGTACCTCCTTTTACGGTTAATATTTCTGCTACTTTTAAAATAACATCTTTTGGTGCTGTCCAACCCGACAATTTACCCGTTAATCTTACACCGATAAGTTTAGGGAATTTAAGTTCCCAGGCCATTCCGGCCATGACATCAACTGCATCGGCACCACCTACTCCAATGGCAACCATACCCAGCCCGCCGGCATTAACTGTATGCGAATCGGTCCCGATCATCATACCACCGGGAAATGCATAATTCTCAAGCACCACCTGGTGAATGATTCCAGCTCCGGGTTTCCAGAAACCAATGCCATACTTGTTGGAAACAGACTCAAGGAAATTAAAGACCTCATTACTTGTATTTAATGCAGCCTGTAAATCCAGTGTTGCACCAACTTTTGCCTGTATTAGGTGATCGCAATGAACCGTTGTTGGCACTGCCACTTTCTTCTTCCCGGCTTGCATGAACTGGAGCAAGGCCATTTGCGCCGTTGCATCCTGGCAGGCAACACGATCAGGTGCGAAATCCACATAATCCTTTCCACGAACAAAAGCCTTATCTGGTGTACCATCCCAAAGGTGAGAATAAAGAATCTTTTCGGCCAGAGTCAACGGTTTTCCCACTATTTCTCTTGCCTTATCAACCCGGTCTACCATAGTGTTGTAGACGCCCCGGATCATGTCTAAATCGAATGCCATATGATTGTCTGAATTTGATTTATAATTGCCCCGCAAAAATACGAAAAATGATCAATATTAAAAAATATACATTAATACAGAAGAAATGATAAATATTTTCTAATAGATCACCTGAAATCAAAGATTATTTTGATGTATTTTCAATTATTCATTACTTTAACTCATTATTCAATAAATCAGTCCCCTCAATTTATCGAGTTATAGAATCATAGAAAATGATTATATCAGAATAGGCTTTGAATCACTTTCTCATCTGAAATACCTTCGGCTTCAGCTTTGTAGTTTTTTATGATTCGATGCCTCAGAATAGGATTGGCCACTGCCTGGACATTCTCTATGTCCGGTGAGAATTTTCCGAAAATTGCCGCATGTGTTTTAGCTGCTAAGATCAGATTTTGAGAGGCACGCGGACCAGCACCCCAATCGATGTACTGTTTCACAAGATCGGATGCGGTATTGCTATCCGGCCGGGTTTTAGCTACCATTTCAACGGCATACTCTACGACATTATCGGCCACAGGAATTCGCCTGATAACATTTTGAAAATTCAGAATTTCTTCCGCAGTGAACAAAGGATTAACAGAGACTGTTCTATCGGAGGTCGTTGATTTAACGACATCGACCTCTTCAGAAAAAGATGGATAGCCCAATTTAATAGCAAACATAAATCGGTCTAATTGAGCCTCGGGTAATGGATAGGTTCCCTCCTGCTCTATAGGATTTTGCGTGGCCAGAACAAAATAGGGTAAATCTAGCTTATAATGATGACCGGCTACCGTTACCGCTCGTTCCTGCATGGCTTCAAGTAATGCGGCCTGGGTTTTTGGAGGTGTCCTGTTAATCTCATCGGCTAGAATAATATTGGCAAAAACAGGTCCTTTTATAAACTTAAAATGCCTGTTCTCGTCAAGGATCTCACTTCCAAGAATATCACTCGGCATCAGGTCTGGCGTAAATTGAATTCGTTTGAAGTCTAATCCAAGGGCTTGTGCAATGGTATTGACCATCAACGTTTTTGCTAAACCAGGAACACCGATAAGCAGAGAATGTCCTCCGGCAAAAATGGAAATTAATACCTGCTCTACCACCTCATCCTGGCCAACAATAACCTTTGCGACCTCGTTCCTTAATTCCTGGAATCTTTTTACAAACTGTTCAATTGCCGATACGTCAGACATAAATTATTGTTTTTTTAGCCAGTCGCTATTAAACTCACATTCCCGGTGTTCGCCGTTTATCTTTATGAAGGTTTCCTTAATTTTTTCGTTCTGCCATTTCTCAACAGTATTTAATTGCTTTTCCTGAAGGGCAAGTGACTTGATCTTAAGATAATCCTTGGAAAATTCTGCTTCATGTTCATCGGTTCGATCGGTAACCATCAGGATTTTAAATTTGGTTTCATTTATCCTGTCTGAATCTTTAAAAATCAGGCTTACTTCATCCTGTTTTAAATTTTGGATTTGAGAATACAATTCGGGTTCCATTTTAGTCAACTCAAAACTATAATCCTGGGTTTCCGGATTGATCAACAATCCTCCTTCATATTTCGTTTCTTTTTCATCACTCACTTCACGGGCCGCTTCTGCAAAAGTCAGCTCTTTATTTATAATTTTTTCTCTTACCATTTCCAGTTCTTCCCGGGCAGAGGAAATCGCCTCTTTTGTAACCTTAGGCCTCAATAGTATGTGACGAACATCGTATTCTTGTCCGCGTATTTTTTCTAACAGAATGATGTGGTATCCAAAATCAGATTCGAAAGGTTCTGAAACTTCGCCTTCCTGGAGTGAAAAAGCCACATCCCTGAATTCCTTAACCATTTGCGGCCTGGTTCTGTTAAGGGTATAGGCTCCACCCTTTGGTTTTGAAGCGGTATCTTCAGAATACAAGGTGGCCTTAACAGTAAAACTGGCACCGTTATCCAGCACATCCGAACGAAATTCATTCAATCTGTCAATTACTTTCTGCTTTTCTTCATCGCTGGTTTCAGGAATTACAACAATCTGGGCTACTTTTAATTCTGTACCGAATAAGGGTCTTTCATCCTCCGGAATAGCATTAAAGAATTGTCTGACCTCTTCAGGGGTTACTTCTATCTCCTCTACAATACTCTGTTGCATCATAGCAGCCATCCTATTGCTCTTGTTAAGCTCATACATCTCTTCACGCAATTGCTGCTCAGACTCCTTTTTATAGTAGGCGACCAATTTATCCATCGATCCAATCTGCTGTGCAAATGCATTCAGCTGGGCATTAACGCTTGACCTAATCTCGGCATCATTAATAGTAATACTATCCTGAATGGCATGATGCTGAAGTAATTTATCTTCTAACAATTTCCCAAACATCTGGCATCTGGTGATATCCTTTGTAGAAACACCACTTGCGGCCAGCATTTCATACTGCCTGTCAATATCAGAGTCGAGGATTACATAGTCACCGACTACAGCGGCAACCCCATCAACCTTCTTACGTTGTTGAGTTGACAGCTCGGCCACTTCCTCACTTACATCTTCCTTTTCTTCATCTTTAATTATTTCCTGAGCGCTAACAGAGCCAGCAAAAAGAAAATAACTCATAACCAGTAAAAGCTTACTCCTTTTTATAAATTTCAAATTGTCTATTATTAATAGCATCCTTGGTAATATCTTTTTCAAGTTGTTTTATAAATTCAATTTTTCGCTTGTTGATGACGATTTGTTTCAAGGTTGGCATGACGTATTCAAGAGGTGCAGTTTCATTTCTCAGGAGTACATCATTTATTTGCATCAAATATAATCCTAATGAATCTTCAAGCCGTATAAAATTAGTTTTTTTTAACAGTTCATTTCTATTCTCCGGATTAACGGCATCTATCTTTTCAACCACCTGATTGATACGTATCCAGATCGAATCATTTAGGGAGAAAGATCTGAATTGCAAAGAAATAGAATCTAATACTTTCTTGTCTTCATCGTCAAAACGCTTAAAGCGCTCTTCGATTTCATCTAAGTCTAAATTGTTTTCATCGAGGTGTACATAACGGAATTTTATCAGTTCCTCATTCAATTTAAAAGATTCTGAATTTTCCATATAAACGGTCTCGGCTTCTGCAGGAGTCACGATAGTATCAATGCGTTGTTTCACAAGACCTTCCATATAGGCTTTTGTATAGAGATCGATTTCATACTGTCGAACCAATTCCTGAAACTCGTTCTGTTTGTCTTCTGACAGGTTGATTTTGGCCTGATTGATCAATAATTGCTGGGTGGCCCACTGATCGATAAAATTTTGGACACGAAGTAAACTATCGACTTCACCACTCCCCTCGGGAACAATATCAGAGATATCGTCTTCATACAGATAAACATCATTGACCCGAGCCACCGGAATACCATCAGGACTGTCATTGAAGAATTGGCAAGAAACGAGCAAGCCGACTGATAAAAGACTTAAAATCTTATTTATTCTCACCGCTTATTTATTGAGGACTTTAATTCCGACAGGACCTTATCATCGATGGTCAATGTATATTTTCCGGCTAATTCTTCCATCCATTCCGATTCCATTTTTGCCTGATAGTCGCTTATTAGTTTACCCTTGGCCTCGTCAAATGATTTTGGCCCGGCCGGAAGAATATCATCGATCTTCAACACATGCCAGGTACCATTATGCTCAAATATTTCACTGGTTCCTATACTGATGGCCAAATCAGCAGGTAATTTTGGAGTCCCTTTTGTAAAATCTCTATTAGTCCAGATCATATCTCCGGACCCTTTAGACTCGAATTGCTTTCTGATCTCTTTAAAGTCGTTATCAGACTGCAACACTGTTTTAACTTCTTTCAGAACTTTTTTATTTCCTGAACTGACCAGGACACCCTTATAACGTTCAGGCCAGTGATATTGATCTCTATTTTTTTCATAAAAGTTTTTAAGCCCTACAGTATCTTCTTTCACCGCATTCCAGATTTTATCTTCCATCAGATCAAAGAGTAACAATCCGTCCCTGTATTCGGTCAAAACCTGGGCATATTCTTTATTGATATTTTCAAGATTGCTTTCGTGATAATCCAGAATCTGTTCATTTACAAATGAATCAAATTGCATATCAACAATACGATCGAATTCCTTTTTCTCCCGGATGCGCTTCTGGGCCTTTTCCAGATATACGGCAAAATCAACATAGGAAAGATCCTTCGTGCCAATTGAAATAAGGCCTTTATCTTTTGGCAAATCATCGGGTTTCACCCATTCGCGTTTAAAATAGCCGTCATTCAGTATGGTGGTGAAATAGGACAAATCGACATCTGTAGATACATTATACTGCGCCTTTAAGGAATCTATAAATGATTCATTAATAACAGCAGAGCGCGCATCACGCTTCACCCTGGCTTCCACCTGGGGTCGCAATTCATCGAAGGAACCTATTGGTTTTTTCTCAATTAGCTTTGAGATATGCCAACCAAAATCCGTTTCAAATGGAGCAGATATTTCACCTATAGTATTAAGGCTGAATGCCATGTCTTCGAATTTAACCGAGCTTAACTGGCCGCTTTTAAAACTATTAAGGCGCCCGCCTTTTTGGGAGGAACTCTTATCTTCTGAAAATTGTTTGGCAAGATCTTCAAATTCCTTACCCTGGCCAATCATTTTGTATATATTCTGAATGCGTTCCGCCGGATCACCAATGCTGTCTGGCGTGTTTTTCGAAAGAAATATATGACCAACAGTAACTTCACCCCTGGATTTTCGCTTATCAAAAACTTTCAGGACATGATAACCAAACCGTGTACGGAAAGGCATCGAGACCGCTCCCACTTCGGTATTGTAAGCGACAGATTCGAAGGGATAAACCATTTTAAAGGCTGAAAAATATCCCAGGTCCTCTACAAAAACTGAACTTCCATTATGGGAATCCCTCTGAATAGACTCAAAATCCTCATTGATCAATCGCTCCCTGAACGCCATAATTTGGTTATAAACAGCCGTAGTGTCTGTTTCATTATCTTCAAGTCTGATTAGAATATGCTTGACCTGAACATCCTGACTCATCCGGTCATAGGCTTCCCGGACCAATTTCTCAGTCACTGTCTTATCGGTTAAATAGTTCTTAGACAGTTGTTTTTTATAGGTTTGAAACTCTCTCTTATAATCTGGCCTTTGGTCATATTTTAAGGCATAAGCTTCTTTGAGCTTCAACAAGTAATTGGTATATAATTTCAGGTAGCCATCGATATCCTTCTGGCTGTCATCCTTTACCAAATCGAGATTTTTTTGATAGACCCTGAGAAATTCTCCAACTTTAACTTTATCGCCATCGATATCGATTAAGACCTTATCATTTAGATCCTGGGCTGAGATATAAAATCCGATCAGACATAAAGCAATTGAAGCAATTGTTTTCCTTAACATAAGAACTTGCATTTTTGAATAGCAAAAATAGTAATTACTACTAAGATTTCAACTTGTTTGCTGAACGGAGAATTTGAGGCTTTAGTGTAATTGAAATTAATTTTTATTTATCCGTTCTTTTGTGTCGATTTATAATCTCTTCGGATGCCTTATTTCAATAATTCAAGTTTCTTTCCATAGTTTTTAAACAAAAATAAAAACGCAATGAAAACAAAATGACTTCTATTATTAGCTGCCATCTTATTTTCGTTCAATGTTCAGGATAATATGGTAATCGATCTTGCCCTTCCGAAGGGACAAGTATTTATACTTCAATTCAGGTCGGAAGATGTGACTAAAACGATTAAAGTCATATCACATTAGGCCTTATAAATCTAAAATTTTAATGGCGGTTTTTTTACAGCCATTTTTATTTTTATTAGTTCTCTCGTATCTTTAAATATCAATCTAAGGTATATGAAATATTCAATAGAAACATTAATCGATTTGCCCAGACAGGAAGTGATCAATAAACTGGATTCCTCCGAGAATATGAAACATTGGCAACGCGGACTGGTCGGAGTAGAGCATCTTTCAGGCACTCCCGGAGAAGTAGGTGCAAAAATGAAACTCACTTATAAATTCGGGAAACGAGAAATGGATATGGTCGAAACCATTACAAAGAGGGAATTTCCTGGTGAATTTCATGCGACTTACGATACCAAGGGCATGCACAATGTCCAACAGAACTATTTTGAAGAAACACATGAGGGAAAAACAAAATGGACGAGTGTCTGTGAATTTGTTCCTTCTAACTTCGGTATGAAGGTCATGACATTTTTAATGCCGGGAGCTTTTAAAAAGCAGTCGAAAAAATACCTCGATGATTTTAAAAATTTCGCAGAGAAAGGTATTTCTATTTCTTCAGATTAATCTTAAGAATTGAAAAGGTGATCCATTAAGTATTTAGCTTCTCGTATAATTCGGTGCTTCCTTGGTAATCATAACATTGTGAGGATGGCTCTCGCTGATTCCTGATGAAGTAATTTTTACAAACTGTGCGTTTTCTTTTAAAGCAGAAATGTCCTTGGCTCCACAATAACCCATCCCGGCTCGCAGTCCTCCCACAAACTGGTGGACACTCTCGAACAACTCACCTTTATAAGGTACTCGACCAACAATACCCTCGGGGACTAGCTTTTTGATATCATCCTCAACATCCTGGAAATAGCGGTCTCCACTTCCCTGTTTCATCGCTTCCACGCTTCCCATTCCACGATATGACTTGAATTTCCTGCCTTCATATATGATGGTCTCGCCTGGTGATTCCTTAGTTCCGGCTAACAGCGAGCCCAGCATTACACTGTCTGCTCCGGCGGCCAGGGCCTTTGGAATATCTCCGGTGTAACGAATTCCACCATCGGCAATTACCGGCACTCCTGTATCCTTCAAGGCGTGTGCCACTTCCATAACTGCAGATAACTGGGGATAGCCAACACCGGCAATCACTCTTGTAGTGCAAATAGAACCCGGCCCTATTCCAACTTTTACGGCATCGGCTCCTGCTTTTACCAGGAATAATGCGGCCTCGGCTGTTGCTATATTTCCAACGATAATATCCAGATCAGGGTATATACTTTTAATTTCCTTTAGAATCCCGACAACTCCCTCTGTATGTCCATGGGCTGTATCGACCACAATGGCATCAACTCCGGCTTTAACCAACGCTCCTGCTCGATCCATCGCATCAGCAGTCACACCAATTGCAGCGGCTACCCTCAAGCGGCCATACTGATCTTTATTTGCGAAGGGTTTCTGAGACAATTTGGTGATATCCCTGAATGTAATGAGGCCAATCAGTTTAAAATTATCATCTACAACCGGTAGTTTCTCGATCTTATTGACCTGGAGAATGCCTTCGGCATCATATAAAGATGTTCCTTTTTTTGCCGTCACCAGGTTTTCACTGGTCATTACTTCAGTAATCGGACGCTTATTATTTCGTTCGAATCTAAGGTCCCTGTTTGTGACAATACCTTTCAGAATACCATTTTCATCAACCACAGGAATTCCGCCAATCTTATGCTCGGCCATATTTTGCTTAGCATCTCTCACTATGGCATCTAACGGCAATGTTACCGGATCGATGATCATACCGCTCTCAGCTCGCTTCACTCGCCTGACCTTTTCAGCCTGCTGAGTTATTCCCATGTTTTTGTGTAGTACACCAATACCACCTTCCTGTGCCATAGCAATGGCCATTTTGCTCTCGGTAACCGAATCCATAGCCGCTGAAATAATTGGAATATTCAAGCCGATATTTCTGGTAAATTTACTCTGGATATTGACGTCGCGTGGAAGAACCTGAGAATATGCGGGGACTAAAAGAACGTCGTCATAAGTCAATCCTTCGCCAACGATCTTATTTTTATGGGATGTCATTGCAATTAGATTTTAATTGCATGCAAATATACGCCTTTTTTAAGTGACGAGAAATATTTATTTTTAGCATAGTTCATTCAGATGGAAACTTACGCCAAAGCTTTACTTTATGCTATCCCCTTCTTTGTTATTCTCCTTCTACTGGAAGTGGGATATGGTTATTATATCAAGAACCAAAAGCATCGACTGATGGATACAATTTCCAGTTTGAGTTCGGGTCTGACCAATATCATTAAAGATTCACTCGGACTGGTATTGATCATTGTGTCCTATCCTGTTCTGCTTGAAATTCTTTCGGTGACCAGCATTGAAAGCAGTTGGTTGGTTTACCTGGCAGGTTTTATTGTGATCGATTTCGGAAGCTACTGGAATCACAGGCTGAGTCATAAAGTGAATATTTTCTGGAACCAGCATGTGATACATCACAGCAGTGAAGAATTCAACCTGGCATGTGCCCTAAGACAATCAATTTCAAATCTTATAGGATATTTCCCAATTCTTTTATTTCCGGCCGCTATTTTGGGTGTACCTCATGAAGTCATTGCCACCCTGGCACCCATACACCTGTTTGCTCAATTTTGGTATCATACTCAATATATCGGCAAACTGGGTTTCCTTGAATATGTCATTGTAACCCCTTCTCAACACAGGGTGCATCATGCGATCAACCCGGTATATATCGATAAGAACCTGGGTGCTATTTTTTGTACCTGGGACAGGCTTTTCGGAACCTTCCAGGAAGAGTTAGATGATATTCCGCCAGTTTACGGAGTTCTTAAACCGGCACGAACATGGAATCCTATCCTGATCAATTTTCAACATCTATGGCGATTAATGGTTGATGCCTGGCATACAAAGAACCTAAAGGATAAACTAAAGATCTGGTTTATGCCAACAGGTTGGCGACCAGCCGATGTAGAAGAAAAGATTCCAAGAACTATCATAGAAGATCCTTTTAATTTTGATAAATACCGGACTTACCCAAGTCAGCTATTGGCTTATTGGTCGGTCTTCCAGTTTGTGATCTCGCTAATTCTTTTGCTGTTCATGTTTTACAATTATCCGGAAATTGGTGTCAATAATTTGTTGCTTTACGGATTATTTGTGTTCGTCAGCATATATTCTTTTACTTCACTGATGGATAGGAATAAATATACTTTGGTGGTTGAAATTCTGCGCTTTGCTCTGGGCGGTGCAATTCTAATCTTAAGTCGGGGATGGTTCGGATTGGAAACTTATTGGAGCACAGGACCGCTGTTCATTGCCGTATTTCTGCTCCTGAGTCTGATAGGAACATTATATTTTCTTTATTTCGAAGGTCCGAAAGAGAAAGAGTTGAAACTGGCCGATTAGCTTAGCGGACAGTCCTTGCAGTAGGTTTTTCCCTTCTTCTTAAACCGGCTACAACATTCTTTTCCTGCTTCAATTGGATGTACAACAAAGACAGAGGTTAGAATAACCGTTGAATCCCCTGGAGGACTTTTTGCGAAATTATTGACTGTGGTTTGGGAACTCACCTCAAAGTGGAAAATCAGGCGTCAGGTTCTGTTTCTGCCGCGATGGTATTGATGTCTCTATCGAAAAGATAGTGTCCTGACTTATCCTCTCCAATAATTTTGAGTTTGTCAAGTAATGCACGTGCTGTCGCTTCTTCTTCAAGCTGTTCGGTTACATACCATTGCATGAAATTATGGACGTTGTAGTCTTTATGTTCAAGACAGGCAAATATGATCTCGTTTATCTTTTCAGTAACAAAGACTTCGCTCCTGAGGAAGGTATCGAACAATTCAGTCAATGATTCAAATTTTTCGGTTGGCTGATCTAATGCCGGAACAATGACATGTCCACCTCTTTCATTTACAAACTTTACAAGTTTGTGCATATGCACCTGTTCTTCCACGGATTGGCTGTAGAAGAATTCTGCAATTCCATTGTATCCGTTTTCATCGGCCCATGAGGCCATGGCCAAATATTGCATTGAAGCCTTGGCTTCGTATTTTACTTGTTCATTTAATAGCTTTTCAATAGAAGCATTCA
>JABDPU010000012.1 GCA_013042625.1 Flavobacteriaceae bacterium
GGTGGTAGGCTCCATATCGATATGCAAAACTAAGTCCGAAACCGAATAATAATTTGTTGAGTTCGATTCCTGATTCGGTAAAACCTTTTTCAAGGGTGCCAAAACTGATGTTTTCATGTCTTTCTGTATCATCAAAATCTCCAACGGCAATCTTGGTTAAAAGAACTAATTCGGGTTTAAATGTTGGAGATATCTCGAAAGCTTTCAACCGGTGCCTAAAGACCAGGGAGGCAAATCTTTCAGAGAAGAATTCATTGAAATACATGGTTTCAAAACTGTTAATACCCGCTACCGAAAACCGGTTCATAATGGTTTCCTTATTCACATTATTCGGATAGGCATGATATGCATATTGTAAGGGGACGTCACCGTTTACAATTCCGGCCGAGAGGATTATTTCGGTCTGGGCAGTATTAACATGATCAAACTGTTGAATCGCCCTGAAATCGAATTTGGAAAAACTCAGGTCACCTTGAAACACATCCTTGAATGCCTTGGTATATTGAAAGGAGAAGTTAGGATAAGCTCTTCGGGTTTCCCTGATACTTCGGTTGATATATTCGAATGTACTGAATGGACTCCATTGTGCGGTGAACCTAAAGGTTGACACATCATACTCACCAAAGGCGTCACCATTTGGTAACCGATACAGGTAGTCATAGGTTGTCCGGATGTTTCTCAGGGCAAATTCTGTTTCTGCAGCAACATTATAAAACAGTTGATGTTCGATATTGAGTCGTTTCGTAATATGTTTATGAAACAGGTCGATGTTTAATAAACGGGGCTCGAAGAGTTGAAAGAGTCGTTTATCGGTAAGGAATCCAAAGCTACCTGTTTCCTCCAGGTCTTCGGTATAGGTTAGATTTATCCAGGTGTTACGTTTAGGAGATATCCTGAAACCACCTCCTAAACTGTACTTGAACCGGTCATCCCTGAAGCCATATACAACATACCCATTAAGCCGGTATGCGTCGGAAAAATTATTATTGGTCACTCCTCCCAGCCCGGTTCGTATGCCTTCATACTGGTTATACTTGATCAGATATCTCAGGTCAAAATTGAAGTATTTAGTAGGAAGATATCCATCTCCGATGAACTGAAGTAAAACGGCTTTTTTGCTGCTATCTTGTTCGACACTATCCTGCTCGAAATATCGAAATAGCTGTTGGGTATAACCGATGGTTAAACTAAGGGTAAAAAGAATAAAAAAAATCAGCTGTCGTCGCATGAAGCAGACAAGGGCTAAGGTTATAAATAAAAAGTGACTGCACTGTCTCTTTTATTATACGGTCATGATTTCTTTTTCCTTGACATGGAACATATCATCAATCTGCTGAATATACTTGTCAGTCAATTCCTGAATATCAATTTCAGCATTGCCTAGTCTGTCTTCCGAAAGGTCATCCATCTTTTTAAGGTCATGATGGGCTTCCCTTCTGGCATTTCTCACTCCAACCTTGGCATCTTCTGATTCGGATTTGGCCTGTTTTGATAATTCTGAACGTCGTTCTTCTGTAAGAACCGGTACGTTGATAATGATGGATTCTCCATTATTCATCGGATTAAATCCAAGATTCGCAATCATAATGGCGCGTTCAATTTCCGCAAGCATTGATTTTTCCCAGGGCTGAACTGAAATAGTCATTCCATCCGGAGTATTGACATTGGCTACCTGGTTCAATGGCGTTTGCGAACCGTAATACTCCACCATCACGCTTCCCAGCATTGCAGGGCTTGCCTTTCCCGCCCTGATATTTGCAAGTTCTTTTTCCAAGTGCTCAATGGCATGATCCATCGCTTCCTTAGTCGTATCTAAAACCAGTTGTACTTCCTCTTCCATGATTTAAATTTTTAGATCACATTTCAAAAATCAGGCCAAAATGAAGGCTTACAAGTTAACCGTGGTGCCTACGTTTTCGCCGTTTACCACTTTAAGAAGGTTTCCTTTCTTATTCATGTCAAAAACAATGATTGGGAGCTTATTTTCCTGGCTTAATGTAAAAGCCGTTGTATCCATTACTTTTAATCCTTTCTGAAGCACATCATCGAAACTGATAAAATCGAATTTTACTGCACTGCTATCCTTTTCGGGGTCTGAAGTATAAATCCCATCCACACGGGTCCCTTTCAGTATAACATCAGCTTCAACTTCTATGGCACGTAGCACCGCCGCCGAATCTGTTGTGAAATATGGATTCCCGGTACCTCCACCAAAAATAACCACACGGCCTTTTTCAAGGTGGCGCATGGCCTTTCTCCTGATAAAGGGCTCGGCTACTTCATTCATTTTTATTGCGGTCTGCAATCGAGTTGGCACATCACAGGCTTCAAGGGCACTCTGCAAGGCCAGTCCGTTAATTACGGTGGCCAGCATTCCCATATGATCGCCCTGAACTCTATCCATGCCATTACTGGCACCGGCAACCCCCCTGAAAATATTTCCGCCCCCAATAACAATTGCAACTTCAACACCTGAGCTCTTGATTTCTTTTATCTCTTCGGCATATTCCGACAAGCGTACAGGATCAATCCCGTATTGCCTGGTACCCATTAGGGCTTCACCGGACAATTTCAGAAGGATACGTTTATATTTCATATAATTTCTTTAGGGTGATTCTGAGAAGCTTTCTGTCGATTAACCTTACCAGCGTCGTATACAAATATACTGTACAAATTTTAAACGTTTGAATGCAATATTAATATTTTTAATATTGTTATATTTAGTAAAATTATCAATATGAAAAATAAAATAACGGGCCTGATTTTGGCGCTTTCACTGGCGTTCTTCGGATGTTCAGGCTCGGATGACGGCAATGGCCCTACCGGAGGTGGAGGTGGAGGCGGACAGCAGGTGGTTCAGGCTACATATCGTATAACCTTCACACCAAATTTTACAGATCAATCTCATCCTACCGACTATCCGGCTAATCCGGGTTTTGGTCCGATGATGGTTGTAGCTCATCCTTCTACAGTTTCGGTTTTTCGCGAAGGTTTGAGTGCCACTGAAGGATTGGAAATGTATGCTGAAGATGGTGTCACAAGTCAATTGGAAGTAGAGCTAAACAGTGTACCCGATACAGATTTGCCAACGATCAGGATAGGTAGTCAAATCAGCGCAGATGCATCTGATTTTATTGATATTGTTATCACTCCTAATACGACAAGACTGAGCTTTATCGCTAAATTATCTCCAAGCCCTGATTGGTTTGTTGGAGTAGATTCCTTCAATCTTGTGAATCCGGACAATACTCTTGTTGCTGAGTTTGAACTGACTTTGTTAGCCTATGATGCAGGAACTGACGGGGGAACAACTTATGATTCAGCGGATGTTGAGGAAAGCGGGGCCGTTCAGGTCGTATCTGGAGATCCCTTCGTGAATCCTGCCACAAGTAGTGTCAGCCGTTTCGGCACCCTGCATATTGAAAGAACAGATGATCCCGTTGAATAACAGAATAAAAAAAAAGCCTCGTTCAAAACGAGGCTTTTTTTATAATATATCTTGGCTTTATCCTAATGCCACACGCTCAAACGCTGTGACAGAAACTTCGCCATAAGTTTTAATATAATCAGCAACACTTACTTTGCTGTCCTTTATAAAGGCCTGGTTCACCAGGGTATTGTCTTTAAAGAAACGCTTTAGTTTTCCCTTCGCAATATTATCGAGCATGGCTTCAGGTTTTCCTTCAGCTCTTAATTGGTCTTTGGCAATTTCGATCTCTTTATCAATAACCGATGCATCTACCTGGGATTCATCTAATGCAATTGGGTTCATAGCGGCAGCCTGCATTGCTACATCCTTTGCCGCAACATCAGCATTCTCAACAGAAGCCGACAGGCCAACTAAAGTTGCAATTTTATTCCCGGCGTGAATATACGAGCCGACAAAAGGAGCGTTTAATGTTTTAAATCCGCCTATTTCAATTTTCTCACCGATAATTCCGGTTTGTTCCAATAGCTTTTCTGAAACGGAAAGTCCATTGAAATTAGCAGCCAAAAATGAATCCAGCGAATCATGTCCCAAAGCGGCCTTAGCAAGATCTTTGGCCAGGGCTACAAACTTTTCATTTTTTGCAACAAAGTCGGTCTCACAATTCAGAGAAACAATTACCCCGGCATTTTTTTCATCGTTTACAAGGGCAATAACGGCGCCTTCACTAGAATCGCGATCGGCACGTTTAGCAGCTACCTTCTGTCCTTTCTTTCGGAGGATCTCAATAGCTTTATCAAAATCACCTTCGGCTTCCACCAAGGCATTTTTACAATCCATCATTCCTGCACCGGTGGCTTTTCTTAGCTCATTTACCTGAGAGGCAGTTATTTTTGTCATGTCTGTATTTGAATTTTTAAAAAGACGATTAGTGATATCGTCTGTCAGTTAACTATTCTTCTTCTTTTTCAGCTTTTTCAACTTTTTCAACTTTTTCTTCTTTCTGAGCTTTTTCAGCTTTTGCAGGTGCAGCTTCTGCCGAAGCTTTTGCTTCTTTTTCAGCTTTTCGTTCTGCTAGGCCATCTGCAATTGCATCACTCGTATGAGTAAGAATCTTGTTGATTGATTTAGATGCGTCATCATTCGACGGAATCACGAAATCAACCTGGCGCGGATCAGAATTGGTATCGACCATAGCGAAGATCGGGATATTCAATTTCTGTGCTTCTTTAATAGCTATGTGTTCTCTTTTGATATCCACGACAAAGATTGCACCTGGCAATCTGGTCATATCAGAAATAGAACCAAGGTTTTTCTCAAGTTTCGCACGCATCCTGTCAACCTGGAGTCTTTCCTTTTTAGATAATGTGTTGAATGTCCCATCTTTCTTCATCCTGTCAATCGAAGCCATTTTTTTAACGGCCTTTCTGATGGTCACAAAATTGGTCAACATACCACCTGGCCAACGCTCGGTGATATAAGGCATGTTCACCTGTCCGGCTTTTTCGGCAACTATGTCTTTAGCCTGCTTTTTTGTTGCTACGAACAAAATCTTACGTCCGGAAGCAGCGATCTTCTTGAGTGCAACGCAAGCTTCTCCTAATTTAGCTGCTGTTTTGTAAAGGTTGATGATGTGGATACCATTGCGCTCCATGTAGATGTAAGGCGCCATGTTGGGATCCCATTTTCTGGTAAGGTGTCCGAAATGAACCCCACCGTCAAGTAATTCTTTGACTTCTATTTTAGCCATTTTGTTGATAGTTTACGTTCTGTGATTAGCAATGATCAAGTGGCTTCTCAGGAAGACCTTAACCATTTAGATGCTAAACTAAACCCTGATCTCATGGAGACCATAGATAAACAAAACTGGTTAATATTCAATATGTTAACGTTTCGAGAACTGGAATTTCTTACGCGCTTTCTTCTGACCGAATTTCTTACGCTCTACCATTCTCGGATCCCGGGTCAACAGACCTTCGGGTTTAAGTACACCTCGGTTTTCTTCGTTCAGTTCGCACATGGCTCTGGAAAGGGCAAGTCTTACTGCCTCAGCCTGTCCTGTTACGCCACCACCATAAACATTAACCTTGATGTCAAAGTTCTTTTCATTACCGGTCAACATTAATGGCTGATTCACTTTATATAACAAGGTCTCGGTTGGAAAATAATCCTTCACATCCTTTTTGTTAACAGTGATATTGCCTTTTCCTTTAGCTAAATATACACGGGCAACAGCTGTCTTTCTTCTCCCTATTTTGTGAATAACATCCATTAGTTAACGTCGTTTAAATTTATGGTTTTAGGTTTTTGAGCGTCATGATCGTGCTCAGAACCTACATATACTTTCAAATTTCTGAATAATTCAGCTCCCAGTTTATTCTTAGGAAGCATTCCCTTTATTGATTTCTCAACCAATGTAGCTGGATTTTTATCGAAAATCTCCATGGCAGACAATGACCTCTGACCACCAGGATAACCTGTGTGGCGCACATACATTTTATCAGTCCATTTCTTTCCAGTTAGATTAACCTTATCGGCATTTACCACAATTACATTATCACCACAATCTACATGCGGAGTGAAATTTGTCTTGTGCTTGCCTCTTAATAAGATGGCAACCTTGGAAGCCAATCTGCCTAGCGATTGTCCTTCAGCATCTACCAAAACCCATTCTTTATTCACTGTGGCTTTGTTGGCCGATTTCGTTTTGTAACTTAATGTGTCCACTTCTGCTTGGTTTTCAAGCCCTGATTTTAAATCAGGGTAATTAAACATTCCTCTGTCAAAAGAGTTTGCAAATTTACGATTATAAATTTTAATACCAAATGTTGTAGACTAATATTTTAGCTCTACTTATTAGTCACCTAAAGGCCTGGGAAGGCATTGTCTCGTTAATCTTTTATTAAACTTCAATTCTTATTGTAACACTAATATTAACTTGTCGTCTTTATTCCATAAGTCCAACCTAAATGAAGTCGAATCTAACCGCCAATTTTCTGGCTGCTCTGACGTTGACAGCTTTTGTTTTTGGCCAGGAGCAAACTCAGAATTATCCCAAACGCACCTATACAACTCAGTCCATTGGTGATTCTCCCCCACCTACAATTGACGGTAACCTAAATGATACGGTCTGGGATATTGTTGAATGGACGTCGGACTATGTGGAATTTCAACCCGATAATGGTACGCCTCCAACAGAGCAGACCAAGATGAAGATCATTTATGATAGTAAGAATATTTATTTCGCCTTCAAGTGTTATCAGGCTGATCCGTCAACCATCGAGAGAAGAATGGGCAGGCGTGATGATTTTCCAGGAGATTGGGTGGAAGTCAATATCGATAGTTATAATGATGATCGTACCGCTTTCTCTTTTACTATTTCAGCTTCCGGGGTGAAGAGCGATGAGTTTGTATCTAATAATGGAAATTTTGACAGTAGCTGGAATCCCATCTGGTATACCAGCACTCAAATTGATGACGATGGCTGGACTGCCGAAATCAGGATCCCGTTGAGCCAGCTTAGATTCGGAAACGAACAGGAACAAGTTTGGGGATTACAGTCAACAAGACGATATTTTAATAACGAGGAACGATCATTATGGCAGCCATTACCGGCGAATCCTCCCGGATGGGTAAGTGAGTTTGGAGAGTTACGCGGGCTCATTGGGCTCCAGCCACAAAAGCAATTGGAAATACAACCCTATACGGTTGTGCAGCTGGACACCTATGAATCTGAAGCTGGAAATCCTTTCAGGGATGGATCTGATACTAAGTTAACCGGTGGTTTGGACGCCAAAATAGGATTAACCAATGATCTTACTTTAGACCTTACCATCAATCCGGATTTCGGGCAGGTCGATGCCGATCCCGGAGCAATTGCTCTGGATGGCTTTGAGATATTTTTCCAGGAACGACGACCGTTCTTTGTTGAGAATAAAAACGTATTCGATTTCAGAATAGGCGGTGGCGCAGACAATCTATTCTTTTCAAGACGAATAGGACGTACACCCCAGGGCTTTGCATCTGCGGATATTAGCAAAGGTGAATATGCAGATGTGCCGAATAATACCACAATTCTCGGTGCGGCCAAATTCTCTGGAAAAACAAAGAATGGATGGGCTATAGGAGTCCTGGAAAGTGTTACTTCAAAGGAGTTTGCTGAAATCAGGCTGGATGAAAGGGAGGATGTGATAAACAGCTTAGCAGAAGTGGGAGAACCCAGGGAAGAATTGGTTGAACCATTTACAAATTACCTGGTAACGCGTGCACAGAAGGATTTTAATGATAGAAACTCATTCATCGGTGGGATATTCACAGCAACGAACCGGAATATAGAGGACAATGTGGATTACCTTCGGAAGAGTGCATATACTGGTGGCCTTGATTTCAGGCATAACTGGAAAAACCGAAAATATTACTTTGAAGGCAATATGGTGTTTAGCACTGTATACGGTAGTGAAACAGCAATTGAGTTAACCCAAAGATCATTGACCCATTTATTTCAAAGGGTTGATGCCGGCCACGTAGAGGTTGATCCAACCAGGACGTCCTTAAGTGGTACCGGTGGGAAATTTGAAATTGGCAAAGGTGGAGGTGGCGTGTGGCGATATAATGCAGGAATAAACTATAGATCACCGGAATTGGAATTGAATGATATCGGGTTCCTTCGCCAGGCCGACTTTTACAGGCAGTATTTAAACATCAGGAGATTATGGGTAAAACCAACCAGTTGGTTCAGGGAAGCCAGTGTAGGATTTAATCAATATACCCAATTTGATTTCGATGGCAATTATAACAGGATTCAATATGAGATCAATGGGTTTGTGAATTGGAAAAACAATTGGTTTACCGAATTCGGAGGCGCACATAAACCCCGTATCTTTTCAAATGTAGTGTTGAGAGGTGGTCCGAGATGGCGATGGAGCGAAGAAAACTTCTATTTCATTTTTGCAGGGACTGACCGACGAAAAAAACTCAGTCTGACCCTGGGCTATATAGATTCGCAGATGAAGCAGGATAATTTTTCATTGATCAGGTATGTAGTAAGATTAAACTATCAGCCATTAAATGCGCTAAGCATGTCACTCAATTTTGAATATGAGGAAAATCCGAATAAAACCCAGTATATCACCGAAACCAGTTTCGATGGCACACCGAGATATATTATGGGTGGGATCGACAATAAAACCATGAATACGACCCTAAGGGTCAATTATAATATTAATCCGAATCTGACGATTCAGTATTACGGGCAGCCCTTTATTTTCAAAGCCAAATATGACGATTTCAACTTTGTGAATAACTCCATTGCCGAAGACCTTAATGAACGCGTAACCCTATATGATGATGATCAGATATCTTTTGACGGCAGCGTTTATTCTGTTGATGAGGACCGTGATGGGAATACCGACTATGCTTTTGGCAATCCTGATTTCGCCTTTGTGCAGTTCCGATCTAATCTTGTCGTTCGTTGGGAGTATATCCCCGGATCAGAAATATTCCTGGTATGGTCACAGGGAATCACCGGACTGGGTGATGTGAATAATAGTTTTGGAGACATAATCAATAACCAGCTTTTAAAGCAAAGGCCTGAGAATACATTCCTGATCAAGGCTACTTATCGGTTTGTTTTATAGGAAGCCTCTAAGAGCAATGATTTCAGAGATTGGCTATTATTTTGCGGACTTTTGATTTGATTGATGCCGATTCGGTTTCCATGGCAATCTCACATAAGGATCTTAGTTCTTCTTTATCTACCACTGAATATTTGTACAATTCAAACATGCCCTGATAGGCCCAGGCCCTAACAAACTTGTTCTCACTTTTCAGGCAACGCCTGGCAAAGTCATCTATCAGAATGAGTTGCTCAGTTGCAAATTCAATTTTTGGAAGTATCTGTAGTATATGTAATTGGGCTTCCCATTGAACTAATTCTGAACTAATCCCGATAAGGCGATCAATTTGTGTTTCATTCAGTTCTTCTCCGGAATCATAATGATGCTTGATCAGCCAGGTTGAAGCGGCCTGAAGGTTTATGTCAGAAGACCATTCGGTTATATTATTAAAGAATTCAGGATCATTTAAGAATTGAATGTAAATAGATTTCAAATGGTCCATATGGATACCATCCCAGGCTTCTATTTTGCTTTTCAGCACTTCCATTAATGGGCTTCCAGCCAGTTCGATCCTGTATCCATATCCACTACAAGAGGGACAGCCAATTCATAAGCCGATTCCATTTCAGATTTAATCATCGCCCGAACCTGCTCTAATTCATCCTTTCTGGCATCGAAAACAAGTTCATCATGAACCTGAAGTAACATCTTTGTCTTGAATGATCCTTCATTGAGCTTTTTATGTATCTGGATCATAGCGATTTTTATAATATCCGCAGCGCTACCCTGGATAGGGGCGTTTACCGCATTTCGTTCCGCACCTCCTCGCA
>JABDPU010000017.1 GCA_013042625.1 Flavobacteriaceae bacterium
ATGTTATTCGTATTGATGAGGCTGAACAGATCAGTGAAACCATAAGTTCAATTTTCCTGGTTGTTGACCGTATCGTTGTCAGGGAAAATGATGAAGATTTTTTCAACAGGCTGGCCGATGCTGTTGAAACCGCTTTTTTTGAAGGCAAGGGTGAGTGTTTTATCGAATCCCTTTCCGAAGACACCAAAAAACAATTCAGCAATCGTTTTGAGCAAGATGGCATTAAGTTCCTGGAACCGAACATTCATCTCTTTAGTTTTAATAATCCATATGGCGCCTGCCCTAAATGTGAGGGCTACGGCGATATCATCGGCATCGACGAATCCTTGGTTGTACCTAATACTGCACTTTCGGTCTTTGAAAATGCCATTTTCCCCTGGCGTGGGGAAAGCATGAGCTGGTACAGGGATCAGCTGGTCAATAATTCCCACAAATTTGATTTTCCTATCCATCGCCCGTATTATGAACTATCTGATGAAGAAAAGCAGCTGATCTGGGACGGTAATGAGCACTTTCAAGGCTTAAATCATTTCTTTGCTGAATTGGAGTCCAAGGCATACAAGATTCAAAACAGGGTCATGTTGTCAAGATACAGGGGGAAAACAAAATGTAACCTTTGTAATGGCAAGCGCCTTCGTGAAGAGGCCGGATATGTGAAAATAGGTGGCCTGATGATCACCGACCTTGTTGAAATGCCACTGAACAAGCTAAGTGAATTCTTTAATCAGCTGGAACTGAACGATCATGACCAGAATATAGCCAAGCGATTACTGAAAGAGATCAGGACACGACTGTCTTTCCTGATGAATGTAGGTCTCAGTTATCTGACCCTGAACAGAAAATCGAATACACTTTCCGGCGGGGAAAGTCAGCGTATCAATCTCGCTACCTCACTCGGAAGCAGCCTGGTTGGCTCTATGTACATACTTGATGAGCCGAGTATAGGACTGCATCCTAAAGACACAGAACGACTAATTGACGTACTCAAAGCACTGCGAGATCTAGGAAATACAGTTATTGTGGTTGAACACGATGAAGATATTATGGCCGCAGCCGATGAGATCATTGATATTGGTCCGGCGGCCGGAACATTAGGTGGTCATATTATGGCCCAGGGCAATTATGATGACATTTTGGTGGCAGATACTCTGACTGCTGATTATTTAAGTGGACGTAAGGAAATTGAATTACCGGAGAATCGACGTTCTATCAAATCCTTTATAGATATTGAGGGAGCCAGGGAACACAATTTGAAAAATATAGATGTGCGTTTTCCTTTGGAAATGCTTACCGTGGTAACCGGTGTTTCAGGAAGTGGAAAAAGCACGCTCGTGAAAAAGATCCTATATCCTGCTTTGCTCAAAGAGATTGGTAGTTACGGTGAAAAACCCGGGCAATTCAGTAAAATTTCAGGTGATTTCGATAAAGTCAGGCATATAGAATTTGTTGACCAAAATCCTATTGGGCGTTCTTCGCGATCAAATCCTGTTACCTATATCAAGGCCTATGATGATATCAGGGCTCTGTTTTCCAAGCAGAAGTTGAGCCAGATACGCGGCTACCAGGCCAAGCATTTCTCTTTTAATGTTGAAGGCGGACGCTGCGAAACCTGCAAAGGAGAGGGTGAGGTGACTATTGAAATGCAGTTCATGGCCGATGTGCATTTAGAGTGCGAAACCTGCAAGGGCAAGCGTTTTAAGAAGGAAGTCCTTGAAGTAACCTTTGAGGACAAATCCATTGATGATGTCCTTAATATGACAATCGATGATGCCATCGCATTCTTCGAAACCCACCAACAATCAAAAATTAAGAATAAACTTCAACCGCTGCAGGATGTTGGTCTTGGTTATGTTTCGCTGGGACAAAGTTCATCAACTCTGTCTGGTGGAGAAGCACAGCGTATTAAACTGGCGTCTTTCCTTGGAAAAGGCCAATCGAAAGAAAAAGGACTGTTCATCTTTGATGAACCAACGACCGGTTTGCACTTTCATGACATTAAGAAGTTACTGAAATCCTTTAATGCACTTATTGATAAAGGGCATTCTATTATCGTAATTGAACACAATATTGAATTGATCAAGTCTGCTGATCATATTATTGATCTCGGCCCTGAAGGGGGTGAAAATGGGGGTCAGTTACTGGCTACAGGCACTCCTGAAGAAATAGGAGATTATAAGGATTCATTTACAGGACACTATCTAAAGGAAAAACTGCAATAAGCCTTTTATCATTCGTATTCAGTTTAGTAAAAGAAAAATGATGCTGTGGTCATTACAGCCAGGGCTAATGGTAATATCAGGAGCATATAAAGGAAAGAAATCACACTGCCTTTGACAAAACTCAAAATGAAGCCCTGTTGGTAAAAATGGCGCAATGCCAGTATCAGATAAAAGAAAGTCGACATGATGACCAACCAGTCAATCCAGCCCGGAATATCTACGATATAATTGACTCCCAGAACCAAGCTCAATACTATGAACAAAAAGGAATAAAAATAAAAACTGAATACGAGGTGGTGCGAGAACCTTCCTTTTCTCCAATAAAAGATCTTGAGTAATATTGCGAATATCGGGAGAAGAAAAAACAGTGCTATAGGAATACTATCGAAAAAAGCCTGGAGAATACCACCTCCGCTGTTCCTTTGAAATTTCAACATTTGCTGATAGAATCGTTTGGTGAAAAATCCTGCATTCTCTTTCATGCCCATGGCCGATAGAATTTCGGGGTCGGGCGCATTAATAGAAATCAAAGAATCGACCAGCTCCTTGTCATAATCAAAAGTAAGATTGGGCGCATCATTATTTCCCTGAACCATTACAGAATCTATTTTTTGCATGTCCTCATCACTGATTCCGGTAATGGCCTGGTTCTCTTTTAAAGCATCGCTTAATTGTTTGGTAGCAATCGAATCCAAAGGTTTGGTGTCTATTCCTCCAATATTCAATTCGCTTTTAAATCCCTTTTCAAGAGCTTTATCCACATTCGCGCTATAATCCCTTGCTTTAAACGAGAACAAGAAGAAAAACACCACCGAAACAAAGAGATAATATTGCGCCGGATGTAAAAACTGCAGTCGCCGACCACCTACAAACTCGCGGGCTACATATCCCGGTCTGAACATCAGGGGAAGGAAACTCTTGAAGAAACGAGCATCAAATGAAAAATAATTGCTAATGGTGTTGTAGAATAACAAGCCTATTGTAAGGTCGTCCTTGGCCTGCTGACCGCAATTCGGACAAAAGTTAAAATCCTCACTGAAATCGGAGTGACAATTTCGACATATGTTGGTGCTTTCCGACATGGTTAATGGTTAGTCATGTAAAATTATAAAAAATACAAGGACGAAATCGATATTTTAATGTACTGATTATAAAACTCTTAACAATTATGGCACGATAAATGGTTCGCCATAAACATAGCGTAAGCCGAAAAGCTAAAAACGAGTAGGCATTATCTTAAATTAATTACTATGAAAAAAGTAATACTATTTCTTGCCATGGTGATCATTGGAATGACACCGGCAGCAGCCGCTGAACAAGCACTGGAACTTGAGAGTAAAGATTTAAGAATTACGAAACGCTATCGTTATACGCAACCCATAATGTTTGTAGAGCGTGGTGTGGAATTCTTGATCTTTCCGAATGGCGAATTCGATTTTAATACCGAGTTGTCATACGGTCCGGTCTCAGACGACTATTACTATCGCCAATCCAACGGCAGACGCAGCAGCATCAATCGAACCATTGGTGCTCCCGGAACACGATTCCGATACGGCAGGCATGGAGGTACATTGATACTTCATGACCGTTTCGGTAAGGTGAGACGAATTGGAAATGTATTCATCAATTATGACCGATATGGTCGCGTGAAACGCGTCGGATCTGTTTATATGAGGTACAGGCGTGGCTTACTGAAACAAGTAGGCGGTCTAACCCTTCAGTACAACCGATTCGGAGATTTGATCGGAACTCATGGTTTGGTTAATTTCAGTAACCAGAATTGCGGAATATGCGGTATGAGCGGATGCACTGCCGATCATTTCCATAACGATTGGGATAATGACCACTGGGAAGACGACCATTGGGATAATTATGATGATGATTTCTATTACTACAGAAATAAAGATGGTAAGATGAAAAAACGCAAAAAGAAAAAGAAACGGTCAAAAAAGTGGGATGACTAATAATCTCTTTTAAAACCGCATCGATTAAATTCGACTTGATTTATAATTGATCCGCCTCCAGTACAGGAGGTGGATTTTTTTTTACGATTAATGTACATT
>JABDPU010000019.1 GCA_013042625.1 Flavobacteriaceae bacterium
CTCATGATCTGTCCGCGCACCACACGTGCCACTTCCACCCACATAGTTAATCCAACAGCTATAAATACCTGCCAGAAGCCCTTGCCTAAGGCCAGGGTTATGGCAATAACCAATAAGAGTGTTGGTATAGACCAGGTCACATTGATGATCCACATGATAATGGCATCGGTACGACCTCCGAAATATCCGGCCAGGCTACCCATTAAAATCCCTATGATCAGGGAAATAAATACAGCAACAAACCCAATAAAGAACGATATGCGTGAACCCACAAGGATGCGACTCAACAAATCCCGTCCGTACTTGTCTGTTCCGAAGATAAATTTTTTCGAATTGAGATATGGAGCAGCATTAGCTTCCGGAAAGGCCGTTAAAGGCAAATCTTTCTTAAGGCCCTCCAATCCATCCGAAGCATATTCGGTATAGTATAACCTATCGCCTTCAATCCTGAAATCGGTAATGGGTATTTCGGTTTCGCTGGAACGTCTTCCGAAGAACAACTTATCCAGTAAGCTTTGATCCAACTCAGTTGATGATGGGATAGTCAGCATCATGACTTTAAATCCCGGGTTTTTAGAATGAATGCTCAGGTGCATTTGGTTGGCATACTGTGAGTTGTCCGGGGCCAATACATAGGCAAATACCGCAACGACTCCGACGATAAGGATAAATCCAAAACTAAAAACGCCCCAAAGGTTCTTTTTGAACTTTCGGAGCGCCAAACCAGATAAAGAATCTTTGGTTTTAGTCATATTTTATTATTCCTTGACAGAAGCTACTTTCGTTTTAATGCCATAGGTCATTTTCAAATCGTTCAGAACATTGATCGCTTCTTCCATATACACATCCTTACTCAGATTACTATGCCAGCGATCCCGCTTTTCTTTTAGTACTGAATCTTTCTCCATTAATGCCAATTCATAGGGCAACGAATTAAACGTAAGGTCTGTATTGTATTCCGAAATCTTATCAAACTGGCTTGCAACCAGTTCATTTTCCTGCAGTCGCAGTTGATAGGCCTCATAGTTCAGTGAGAATTCTGATTCATCTCTCATGGTCTTGATCCATTTGGCATTCTCATCGATCAGCTTAAGCTGTTCGCTGCTGGACATACGTTCTTTACTCTTCTTAATGGTTGTATCATAATCGAAGTAATTACTCCACAGATCATAATTAACGGCTTCGATCTGGTCCCATGGCAACGGATTTTCCTGGTCTTTTTCGCCTATATCAATATAACTGTATCGATCCGGAACGACCACATCACTCTTCACGCCTTCCAACTGGGTTGAGCCACCATTAATCCTGTAGAATTTCTGGGTGGTGAACTTAAGAGCACCCATGTCTCCATTGGTATTATTTCGAACCATTCGATTCAGGTCGAGCACATTCTGTACTGTCCCTTTTCCGTAGGTCTGCTTACTTCCTATAACGATCGCTCGTTTATAATCCTGCATGGCAGCGGCTAAGATTTCTGAAGCTGAAGCTGATAATTCATTAACCAGAATAACAAGCGGACCATCCCAAACGATCGAACGATCGCGATCGCGCAGAATCTCTTTAGGCTCTCCTGTTGTCCTAACCTGAACAACTGGTCCTTCTTTAATGAAAAGTCCGGCCATATCAACAACGGTTTTCAGAGAACCACCTCCATTATTTCTAAGATCGAGAACCAGGCCTTCCATGCCTTGTTTCTTAAGTCGTTCGATCTCTAATTTTATATCGCTGGCTGCATTTCTGCTATCATAATCATCGAAATCAACATAGAATTTCGGCAGGTTGATTACGCCATAGGTTTTATCTTCCTTTTTTACGATCGATGATTTGGCATAGGTCTCTTCCAACTCTACTACATCTCGAGTGATCATGAGGTCTTCAATAGTTCCATCTACTTTTTTCAGTGTAAGTATAACATTGGTTCCTTCCGGACCTTTTATCAGTTTAACGGCATCGTCCAGACGCATGCCAACTATGCTCACCGCCTCCTCTTCATCATCCTGTCTTACTTTTAAAATTTGATCTCCAACTTCCAGTTTATTCTGACGCCAGGCCGGGCCACCGGAAATGATCTCGTTAACAGTGATATTATCCATTCGCTTTTGAAGCCTTGCACCTATTCCACGATAATTACCAGACATGGCCACATCAAAGCGATCTTTGTCTTCAGGCGCAAAATAGAAGGTATGTGGATCAAACTCTTCAACTACTGCGTTGATATAAACAGAAAACCAGTCCTTACGCTGGCGATCATCAATAAAGTCATACAACTCCTCCAATGATCTGCTGGTTGCCTCCCTGGCATCTGCTTCCAGCGCATCTTTTGTCTTCATTGCAATTGAACCGTTTTCAGGATTCAAGGCCTTCTCGCGCTCAGCTGCAGACATCATTTCAAGATTTGCCTGTTCGCGTTCCTGCTCTTCCAGCAGGTCATGATAATTTGCAATACTTGAGAATTTCAACTGCTTTCTCCATCGTTCCTTCAATTGTTTTTTATTTCTCACATATTCCATTTCCTCATAATCTGTAGAGAAGGTTTCATTCCTTGAGTAATCGAATGGTTGTTCAAGAATTTCTTCATAAACGGACTTAGATTCTTCGATACGCTGAATCAAACGTTCATGTGTCAGGTTAAAGAAGCTCAGGTCATATTCCATCAACTGATCGTCAATTTCATATTTATATTTTTCAAATTCCTTGATATCAGAAGCATAGAAATATCTCTTAAAAGGGTCTAATTGCTCCAGGTAATCATTGAATACACCTTCGGAAAAGTTATCATCCATATTCTTTGGATTGAAATGGCCTTGTTCAAGGACGTAGGTGATCAATTGAACTAAAAGTTTATCCTTATCAGAATTCTCAAATGTCTTGGTAGTAAAACTGCAGGACGCAAATGCGAATAGCAAGGTCAGCAGTGCAATATTAAATTTCCTTTTCATCATGTAAGTTCTTAGTAAGTCTCGGCATTAAATTTTGTTCTAAAATACTGAAAAAATTATGCCAAAATTGACAGGGGCTACTAATTTTTTGTTAAACGGCCTAAAATAGCAAAATAATCATGTTTTTCAGTACTTTTGCCGTATAGAACCCTATTTTTTTATGCCTAAAAAACCGCTTATTCTCGTAACAAATGACGACGGTATTACCGCCCCGGGAATCCGGACCTTAATACGGCTTATGAACGAGATTGGTGATGTAGTAGTGGTGGCTCCGGACAGTCCGCAAAGCGGAATGGGCCATGCCATAACCGTAAATACCACCTTATATGTTAAACCCGAAAGGATTGATGACGGCCCTCAGAAAGAATACAGCACCTCAGGTACTCCGGCTGATTGTGTAAAATTAGCCAAGCATGAGGTTTTAGACCGTGTTCCCGACCTATGTGTTTCAGGGATAAATCATGGTTCGAACAGCTCGATAAATGTGATCTATTCAGGTACGATGAGCGCGGCCATCGAAGCCGGAATAGAAGGCATTCCTGCTATTGGTTTTTCTGTCTGCGATTACAACTGGGAAGCCGATTTTAAACCATCAGAACCTTATATCACGACCATTGTAAAGCAGGTCCTTGAAAATGGATTGGATCCCGGAATTGTTCTAAATGTGAATGTTCCGAGGTTACCTGCGGAAGAAATCAAGGGTATTAAGGTTTGCAGACAGGCCAGGGCAAACTGGGTGGAGGAATTCGATAAGCGAAGGAATCCACAGGGTAAGGAATATTACTGGCTGACCGGAAAATTCGTAACCTTTGATGAAGGACAAGACACCGATGAATGGGCAATTACCAATGGCTACGTATCGGTTGTACCCATCAAGTACGATATGACCGCTCATCAATATATCGATCAACTTAACTCCTGGAATCTTAATGATTAAGAAAAAAGTTATAACCGGATTTATAGTGGGATTAATCGCCAATGTCATAGGCCTGTTTCTGGCCGCTACTTTTTTGGGTAAGGGCGACGACTTCATGACTGTTATCCGGGCCGCTCAAACCGAAGGTTTTTTAGGAAAATTGATTAGTCTTGGAGCCATATTGAATTTGATAGCATTTTTTATTTTTATAAAAAAGAAACAGGATTACAAGGCCAGAGGAGTATTGCTGGCAACAATCCTTGTTGCTATTTTGACTTTCGTTATCAAGTTATAAGCAGAACGTGAAATATTATATCATTGCCGGGGAAGCATCAGGTGATTTGCATGGGTCAAATCTCATCAAGGCTTTGCAAAAAATTGACGTTGATGTCCAGATCAGGGCCTGGGGCGGTGATTTAATGGAACAAAAGGGTGTCGAACTTGTCAAGCACTACCGGGATCTTGCCTTTATGGGGTTTTTGGAGGTGATCATGAATATCAGGACAATCATGAAAAACCTGTCATTCTGCAAACGTGATATTGAGGAGTTTAATCCGGATTGTATCATTTTTATCGACTATCCGGGATTCAACCTTAGAATTGCCAAATGGGCCAGAAAAAAAGGTTATCAGACGCATTATTACATCTCCCCTCAGATCTGGGCATGGAAGGAAAACCGAATCCATGCCATAAAGCGGGATGTTGACAAGATGTACGTTATTCTGCCTTTTGAAAAATCTTTTTATGAAGATAAGCACAGCTACCCGGTTGAATTTGTCGGACATCCTCTGATCGATGCAATTTATAGTCGGAAACAGGTAGATGAGTACCAGTTCAGGGCGGAAAACGAACTTTCAGAAAAGCCTATTATAGCCTTATTACCCGGAAGCCGGAAACAAGAGATCAGGAAAATGCTGGAAGTTATGCTCAGCCTCGTTTCAGAATTTCCGGGTCATCAATTTGTTATCGGTGGCGCTCCCGGTTTGCCTAAAAGCTTCTATAATCAGTATATCAGAAATTCTGAAGTCCATATGGTTCATAACAAAACCTATGACCTTTTAAGTGTTGCAACGGCTGCTGTGGTGACTTCAGGAACCGCAACCCTGGAAACAGCACTATTTAAAGTACCTGAGGTTGTTTGCTATAAAGGGAGCTGGCTGTCGTACCAGATCGGTAAGCGTCTGGTGAAAAATATAGAATATATATCCCTTGTAAACCTGATCATGGATAAGCCTGTTGTTACCGAATTGATTCAGAATGAAATGAATCCAGTCCGGCTTAAACAGGAAGTTGGTCTTCTGCTGGATGAATTTGAACGCACCAGGTTCTTTATGAATTATTATGAGCTTGAAAAAATATTAGGAGGCCGTGGTGCCAGTGAAAAAGTTGCAGAATTAATCTATAATTCAATAAATTAGCAGCAGACCCGTTTAAACTACGATGCGATATTTTGCCCCTTTGTTAGTTTTCATACTGTTGTTTTCGAGCTGTAAGTCGTCGAAATCAAGAATCGTTACCACTAAACGGGAAGCAGCAAAAACATCAGAAGTTTCAACCGCTTCACCTTCGGAATACAAACTGGCGAATGCCGTTATTAATCATGCTCTTGTTTATGAAGGCGTACGATATAAATACGGCGGCACCACCGAGAGGGGAATGGACTGTTCCGGTCTCATATATGTGGCCTTCAAAAAAGAAAACATCCTACTGCCAAGAATCTCACGCGATATGGCATCCGAAGGAAAGCCTCTTAAGAAAAGTGAAGTCAAGGAAGGAGACCTGGTGTTTTTCAGAACCAGTAAGCGAAAGAATAAGATCAATCATGTAGGACTGGTAACCAAACGTAAAAAAGGAGAGATCTTCTTTATCCATTCCACAACTTCAAAAGGCGTTATTCAATCCTCACTTGATGAGACTTACTGGAATAAAGCTTATGTAAGCGCCAGACGTATATTATAGAATATTTACTATATTGCTTCATAGAATATATTCTATGTCGCACTCTGCAATTTGGTCCTATCCCCTAATCAGGCTGACTCCAGTTGTTATTATTGGAATAGCTATTTATCCGCACATTTTACTAAATACCAATGCCTTATCCATGATTGCCTTTGCGATTATCGCAATAGGTATTCTCCTCAATTATCGGATCAAAAAAAGTTTGTACCGGTATTTTGCACCAGACTTACTGATCTATTCTTTATGCCTAATCATGGGTTTTTCATTGGCGTTTTTTCATGATCCTATGCAAAAGGGTGATCATTATTTAAACCTGGTTTCCACTTCAGAGCATGTTCATCATTTAGAGCTTCAGATAAAAGAAAAACTCAGGTCAAACCATTTCCAGGAAAGGTTCATCGCTCAGATCAGCGCTTTCAACGGACAAGCATGCAGGGGAAAGATCTTGCTGTCTATTCAAAAGGATTCCGTACCATCATTGCTTAAGGTTGACAACATCCTTCATATCACGACCGGCCTCAGGCCCATCAATAAAGCTCAGAACCCTCATCAATTCGATTACAGAGAATTTATGAGTCATCGCGGTGTTTATCACCATATCAATGTAAAAAAGGCCGAAGTTTTTATTAGCGGACAATCAAAATCACTGCTGGGCAGTGTTTCACGATTGCGACATCGTATCATGGAAAATCTTGAACAGTACGAAATAGGCCCTGATGAAAAGTCGGTTATTATGGCATTACTGCTTGGTCAGAGACAGGAGATCTCATCCGACCTATACGACAGATATTCTCAGGCAGGAGCCATTCATATCCTGGCTATTTCAGGTTTGCATATCGGGATTATCTTAATGATGCTTCAGTTTCTCTTTAAACCTTTAGACATGCTACCAGGAGGTAGCTTGATAAAAATAATATCAATACTAATTATCCTTTGGACCTATGCCATGATAGCCGGGCTTTCAGCTTCAGTGGTCAGGGCGGTAACCATGTTTAGCCTCTTCACCATTTCACTCAACTGGAAAAGAAAAACCAGTACTTACAATACACTTGCTATTTCGATATTCTTAATCTTATTGATAAATCCGGCTACAATCTATGAACTAGGATTCCAGATGAGTTACCTGGCTGTTTTGGCCATACTGATGTTCAACCCCTTATTTCTCAAACTTTGGCAACCTAAATGGATCGCTATTCGCTATACATGGCAAATACTCACGGTGACCATATCAGCACAGATAGGCGTACTACCCATTTCACTTTATTATTTTCATCAGTTTCCCGGTCTGTTTTTTATTACGAACCTGGTCCTCATTCCCTGCCTCGGTATTGTACTGGGCCTTGGTTTTTTAGTTATGATTTTATCTTTATTCAACGGTCTTCACGAGACAGTGGTTCAAGGCTACTCCATGGTCATATCGCTAATCAATAAATTTGTTTCTGTTATTTCCGGGTATGAAGCCCTGGTATTCAAAAACATCAGCTTCGATCGAGAGCAGATGCTATTCAGTTATACATTGATTATTATGGCCTATTGTTTTTTCACCTATTGGAAATCAAAATACATCATTCAGTTGCTGACGGTTGTTCTTCTGTTTCAAGGTGGAAAGATATTAGCTCATAGAGATTCCCGGGACAACGCCTTTGTGATTTTTCATAAATCCAGGCACTCTCTTCTCGGCCTTAAAAGCCAGGATGAATTGGTTGTTATGGCCTCTTCCGAAGAAATAAATCTTGAAGATCCAAGAATTATAGATTTTCAAATAGGAGAAAAGATCAAATCTATAAAGAAAGAAAGCCTGATGAATTATTATGAATTACCGTTTAGCAACCTGCTGATCATCGATAGTACAGCTGCTTATGACCCATCAAGCGCATTTGCTAGAACAATTATGTTAAGAGACTCCCCTAAGATCAATCTAAACCGGTTGATCGACAGCTTAAAGCCGGAATTAGTCATCTGGGACGGAAGCAATTACCTATCATACCAAAAGCGATGGGCTCAAACTTGTCGGGCAAAAAAAATCCCTTTCCATCCTACCGGTGAAAAGGGAGCTTATATTATTAGATTCTGACTTACTCGCCGCTGAATTCAGGTTTAAAGGCAGAATAATATTCATCGAAAGCTTCCTGAGTGGTCAGGTCTTTATGGTCATTATTTTTGAAGAGCTTCAGGTATAATTCTAATTGCTGTGGTGTTTTGTATCCCCTGATAGGAGCCAAAAACTCCTGATCTTCATCTAAAAAGACCATGGTTGGATATGCTCTTACCTGGAAATATTTTGCCAACTCATGTTGGCTATTTCTTTTAGAAGCTCTCGCCGGATCATAATTCGGATTTCCAAAGGTCTTGTCCTTGAATTTAACCTTATCATTCCCTTCAGCATTGAATTTCACAGCATAGAAATGCTTGTTTACGTAGTCAACAACATCAGGGTTTTGAAATGTTTTTTTATCGAGTAATTTACACGGACCACACCACACGGTATACATATCCACGATTATCTTCTTCGGATTTTTCTTTTGAAGGGCAACAGCTTCTTCAATAGAAACCCATTTAATTTTTTCTTGAGCAGTAACCGATAGGCTAAGCGACGCAATTACTACCAGGGCGAATAGTCGTTTCATCATGTTCATTTTTAAGGCTTTTTGACTATATATCTACCAAAAAGTGTTCCTAAAATAAAAAATTCGCCCTGAAATCAGGGCGAATTGCGATTAATTTAACTTTTTTTTCGTTTATCTGACTCCATGCATCAGTTTGCCAATGACTGGTTTCATCAGTATTGAGAATAATCCCAGCACAGCTGCAATAGCAGTTAAAACCCAGAAGAAGTAGCTTATTCCATTTTCATTCGCCACATTATCTACATTCTCACCAAATACACCAGCTAATTTCATTCCTATGGCCACTGCCAAATAATACACGCCAAACATGAATGCGATCATCCGGGCAGGCGAAAGTTTACTTATCAGTGATAAGGCCACAGGTGAAATACAAAGTTCACCCAGGGTATGGAATAAATAAACCAGGATCAGCCATATCATACTCACAGAAGCCGTTTTTGCCCCTGGTTCGATTCCGGCAGCTCCAAATGCCACACAGGCCATTCCCAAAGCTAGGAGGAACAAACCAATGGCATACTTCATATTGGCCGACGGATTGTATTTGCTTTCCCACCATTTAGAAAACAATGGCGCAAAGGTGATTATGAATAATGAATTCAGGATTCCAAACCAGGAGGCCTGAACTTCAGTCAACGGTTCGGTGGCCAGGTCAATTCTTAAAAAACCCCTGAAACCGTCTCCTAATGACAAGAATCCGGCCTTATACCATTCGTTGGTCAGCATCCATAAGGTAATGATCCAAATGATCACAAAACTTATCGATAAGATTATATTTGACAAAGAATAGTTCTTAAAGGTTTGTTTGAACAGTTTAACCAGAACCCAATTGATTATAGCTAAGGGTACGATACAAACCAATGTGTTGACGATAAGAAATATCAAGCTTGAATTTCCGGTTAACACCCTGTTAGTGTAATCTTTCGCAAAGATGGTAAGCGTTCCCGGCGCTTGTTCAAAAATGGCCCAGAAAAATATGATCAGGAAGGAAAAGAAGGCAATGGCTATCATCTTATCCCTCGTTATTTTTGAATATTTGGTCAACCTGTAAACAAGCAGAATAATAAATATCCCCAGGGCCGATAATATCACCAGGTCATTACCGCCCATTCCGAAAAGGTTAAAACTAAACAGGTCGAAACTACCTTCAGAGATCTTAGCCGCCGGTGAATTTAATAACCACAGCAGGCCGAGGCCACTTGAAATTACGATTAAAACCATTTGCCAGGTCGTAAACGGATTCCGTGTATCGGTATCATCCTGCAATTGTTGCGCCTTGGTTTCTTTGGTGGGTTTTTTCCCAATGTCTCCAAAAATCCCCTGGGCGTACCAGAACTGAAGTAGTCCGAAAAGCATAAAAATACCTGCAAGACCAAAGCCAATACTCCAGCCTACCTTCTCGCCGAGGTATCCACATAATAATATACCCAGAAAGGCTCCAGCGTTAACGCCCATGTAAAAGAT
>JABDPU010000022.1 GCA_013042625.1 Flavobacteriaceae bacterium
AAGGAGTCAATTTCCGGACACATCAGTGAGGGATTAGCGCGCATAGTACCACGCTGTTCCATGACGAGCAGATCTCTCGTCTTTCCCCATGAAGCATAAACCGACCCATTGGCCATATGCAGCGAACCATTACCTGGCCCACCAGACATAATAAGAACAGCTGTATTATCATTCTTTAGACTATCCGCAACTTTTGATAATACAAAAGGTATTTCGATAATATTTGATGAATCAGCCTTTCTGTTTTCCGGAGCTGCTAACCAACCCTGCTGCCAGTTTCTATTGGTATTGTTTTCAATGGGAACTGCCTTCTTGACGATTGAAGGCTTATAACCGTGATCCTGACACGAAAAGCAAATAATAAAACTTAAAGCGATTAATAAGTATTTCATCCTCAACATGTTTGAAAACAATATTAATGAAAAATAGATCGCCTGACGTTCACATATGTTAACTATTCAGCGATTTGATCGACTCCTTAATCCGACTGAGGCTCTGCGGTCTGGCACCCAAATATGATGCAATGTATTTCTGAGGGACCAGATTAAATAATTGCGGATTTTTTATAATCAATTGGATATAACGTTCCTTTAAGTCCTTAGATTGAAAGTCTTTGTAGCGATTTACCATTTGAAGATAGGCGTCTTCTGCCTGCACATATCTGAGTTTTTCAAATTTTGGATATCGCTCAAACCAACTGAGTAAATCATCTTTATTAAATTCGTAGCATTCCATTGAGGAAAGGGCTTCCAGGTACAATTCACCTTCAGCACCAGTGAGGTAGCTCTCAAAATCTGTAGCGAACCAATTTTCTAAATAAAAATGATGGGTGACATCAACTCCGTTCAAAAGGCGATAGCCACGGGCGATCCCTTTCTTTATAAAAAACAATTTATTCACTGAATGGCCTGCCTGAAGAAGAAATTCATTTCTATTAAAACTGTGAAGTTTAGCCATTGAAATGAACGTCTCATATTCCTCATTGGAAAATTCGATGTAGCGCTTTAAAAGTTCTTTCATTTTCTATCGGCTTTCCATTCTACTCAGGAAATTTACTCTTATCCAGTCCGGGTACAATTTTTAAAGCATTCTTATAGTACACTTTCTTCAAGACTTCATCCGGGAGATCTAGTCCATACATGGCCCAGAACGCATGATATTTCTTATGATATGGAAAGTACTCGTCATCGCTCTCAAGCACCCTGAAATAGGTGGGGAATTCTGTTGGCTGCCAGCTATCTTTTCCAAATAAAATCCGGTCCTGGTATTTGATAAAGAATTGCTTTGCAAATCTCGGCTGCCTCCCTAATTCGGCAATTATAGCACCTATTCCTACATACATATTGGGTATTTCATCCATCAGTTGTCCGAGTTTACCAAGGTCATTAGCAAACCAACCCATATGTGCATTGATAAAATTGGTGTTTTTATGTTTTCTGAACATATTGTGTTGTTCGTTGATGATCTGTTCCCATGGAACCGGATTATCCGGTCCGCGTTTTCGCCTGGGCCTGGTTTTAAGTTCCAGCCATCTTTCATTATCGGCATCGAATGAATCCCAGAATGGTTTGGGATCTGCAGAATGAATTAATACCGGGATACCCAGTTCTCCACAAGTGGCCCAGATCGGGTCCAGCCTCGGATCATCGATTGCCAGCCTTTTTCCTTCGAAATCCTTATTCCTGAGACCCAGGCTCTTATAAACTTTAAGGCCCACAGCGCCCTGTTTAACATCTTCTCTTAGTTGTTTCACTTTTTCTTCAATCCATCCTTCCGCTCCTGCGCCTTCAAAATTGATATTACAAAACAAAACAAAGCGACCAGGAAAGTTCGTCTTAACATTGTTCAGAGATTTAACAAGCTCATCCCCACTCCTGCCACTCAGATTCACCATAATGGCCATATTAAGGGTGTCCATGGCTGCAACAACCGGCGCCAAGTCCTGTTCCGGCATCCTGTATTGATGGCCATGTACATCGATAAAAGGAAACCTGGCCTTAAGAATTGAATCTCCCGGAACAACTAATGTTGATTTCGGATTATACGCTTCAAAGGTCAGATCCTGAGAGATCGAAACCTGGATAGATAAAATAACAAGTAAAATAGCTGAGAGATATTTATTCATTATGATGGATTTTGAATCTAAAAATAATCAAATGGACTTACGCATAGGAACAATTGGGATTCCTTTAACTTGTATCTGAAGAGAGCGTGGCCAATTCTTCTAAGTCCTGGAACAGGTCATATTGTAGGTCTTCATGTAAGGTGCTTATTGCTTTTCCAGCAAGTTCGAGTTGCTTATTATACATATTGCTTAAAACCCTGTTATGGCGAATTTGAGGTCGAACCATAAGCATTTGCTTGCAGAAATGCATCAATAAAATCGCTTCTGATTCTTTATTCTTTGAATATCGTATATATCGTTTTGTCTGACGCAGAATCTTTCTGACGGTCTTTTTAATGTAATAATAGTTGGTTGCTGATATGGTATCAAACTCATTGGATATATAGTCCTGAACCCCACTGACATAACGATCTTCATTCTCAGATTCGAAAACAAGGTAGGTCAATAGTTCTTTACTCTCGAGCTTAAACCTGGCCATTTTAAGGCAGTAGTCAATCAATTCCTGGTTAGTTTTGAACTTAAGTTCTTTTTTTATTTCTGAAATGGTTGCCGCTTTCATAGGTATCAATCAAATGGTAAGAGATCTGGTTGTAAAAATGATGAACGAGCCGTCTCATTATTCCAAATATCTATATCGTAATG
>JABDPU010000023.1 GCA_013042625.1 Flavobacteriaceae bacterium
AAGAAGCCTAAAAAGAAAAAAGAAGTAAAAGAAAAAGATCCAAAACCCGAACGCAAAAAGAGACGCCGAATAAGTAAAGTCGGACCTCAGGCTGGCCAGGGTGGAGGCAGAAGGGATGCCGGCAGAGGCCGGAGAAAACGCAGCCAGGTTTTAAAAGAAGAGCCTAGTGCTGAAGAAGTACAAAAGCAGGTAAGAGAGACCCTTGAAAAATTACAAGGGAAATCAAGCAAAGGAAAAGCAGCAAAATATCGCCGGGATAAGCGTGACCAGCACCGTCAGAAGTCGGAAGATGAATTGGCTGCCATTGAAGCTGAAAGCAAGATGCTTAAAGTAACAGAGTTTGTTACAGCATCGGAGGTGGCTACAATGATGAATGTTCCGGTTACCGATATTATTTCAGCCTGTATGTCGCTTGGAATGATGGTGACCATGAACCAAAGGCTGGATGCTGAAACGCTTAGTATTGTTGCTGAAGAATTTGGTTACCAGGTTGAATTCGTCACTGCCGATATTGAAGAAGCCATCGAAGCAGATGAAGATAAACCGGAAGACCTTAAACTGAGAGCGCCTATTGTTACCGTTATGGGACATGTTGATCACGGTAAAACTTCCCTTCTGGATTATATCAGGAAAGAAAATGTGATTGCCGGTGAATCCGGTGGCATCACCCAGCACATCGGTGCATATGGAGTGACTTTAGAGTCAGGACAGCAAATTGCATTCCTGGATACACCGGGTCACGAAGCATTTACCGCGATGCGTGCAAGGGGTGCACAGGTAACAGATATTGCAATTATTGTTGTAGCTGCAGATGATGATATCATGCCTCAGACCAAGGAAGCGATTTCTCATGCCCAGGCAGCAGGTGTTCCTATCGTATTTGCAATAAATAAGATTGATAAACCAACGGCTAATCCTGAAAAAATAAAAGAAGGCCTGGCCAATATGAATCTCCTGGTGGAAGATTGGGGTGGAAAAATTCAATCCCATGATATCTCAGCTAAAACAGGAGATGGTATAAACGAACTCCTGGAAAAGGTTTTACTGGAAGCTGAACTTCTTGAGCTAAAGGCGAATCCCGATAAATTGTCTAACGGGACCGTGGTTGAAGCCTTTCTGGATAAAGGTCGTGGTTATGTGGCTACGATACTGGTCCAGGCAGGAACTTTACATGTTGGGGACTATGTGTTGGCTGGAAAAAATAGCGGCAAGGTTAAAGCTATGTTTGACGAACGCGGGAATGAACTGGAAAAGGCGGGTCCATCCAGACCGGTTTCTATACTCGGATTAGACGGAGCACCACAGGCCGGAGATAAATTCAATGTCTTTGAAGATGAGAGAGAAGCTAAGCAAATTGCAGCCAAACGAACTCAACTTCAAAGAGAACAGTCGGTCAGGACACAGCGTCATATTACCTTGGATGAGATTGGAAGGCGAATTGCATTAGGTGATTTCCAGGAATTAAATATTATTCTAAAAGGAGATGTTGACGGTTCTGTTGAGGCCTTGACAGATTCATTCCAGAAACTCTCTACAGAAGAAATCCAGGTGAACATCATACATAAAGGTGTAGGAGCGATTACCGAAAGTGATGTACTTCTGGCTACCGCCTCCGATGCCATAATTATAGGATTTAACGTCAGACCAATGGGCAATGCCCGACAATTGGCTGAAAAAGAAGAGATCGATATACGAACCTATTCCATTATCTATGACGCCATTAATGATGTTAAGGATGCCATGGAAGGTATGCTTTCACCTGAGCTTAAAGAAGAGATAACAGGTAATGCTGAGATAAGAGAGACATTTAAAATTTCTAAAATTGGTACCATTGCCGGCTGTATGGTGACCAGTGGAAAAATATTCCGAAATTCTGGAATCAGACTTATACGTGACGGTGTAGTTGTTTACACTGGCGAATTGGCCTCCCTTAAACGATTTAAAGATGACGCCAAGGAAGTGGCTAAAGGCTATGATTGTGGTATGCAAATTAAAAATTACAACGACCTGAAAGAAGGCGATGTTATTGAAGCATTCCAGGAAGTTGAGGTTAAAAAAACCTTGTAAGGATTGAAAACAAATAAAAAAAGCGGTTGAATCAACCGCTTTTTTTATTGTTATTTTTTCTTTGGCCTGAAAATAAAGGCATTTGCAAATTTCCGCTTCACACGTAGAAGAGCCCGGTCTGCTTCTAATCTGGTTCTGAAATTACCAACCCATATCTTGTAGTTCGGGGTCTCGTATTCCATGCTAATAGACCAGCCGGAATAGGATTCCTCAAATTTTCTCCTGGCGTTTTCCGCCCCAGATCTGTTTCCGTTATATATCTGGATCTTAAAATTCTTTTCTCTTCTGTTGATGTCTTTCTTAAGTTCAACCAGTTCGTCGATCTGGGGATCCTGATTCACCTCAACAACACCGTTCTGAGCATAAATTCCGAAGGAAAATAAAAAACAAATCAGAAGAAATAAAACAAATTGAATACGTACGTTATTCATTAGGCTAATGTTTGATTTTACAAATGTAAATTATATTAACTCAATAGTTAGAAATTTTATTATTTAGAATAATTATAAATTAGTCATTAACACTTTACCAACATTTCAAAAATTCAACAATAATGTTACTTTTGCGGGAGATTTTTATAACCGATATCTTTTTCTTTTATGAAAAAATCGTACCAAAGTGTAGCTAACTTTACCAACTATAAAACCCGCGAATTGTTAATTCGATTTTTCAGCCCAAATCTTCTGCTCACAAGCTTCCTTTTTTTCGCATTGTTATCCACTTCGGTTTTTGCTCAGGAAGGTGGAGATCCTGTAGCAGGAAAAGCATTGTTTAACACGAATTGTGCTGCTTGTCATGCATTGGACAGGAAAATGACTGGCCCTGCCCTTCGATACGTGGAATCGAGACTTCTGGAAGATGAAGGATTGGATAGAGAGTGGTTAAGCGCCTGGATAAGAAATAGTGCTGCCGTGATTAGATCCGGTGATGCCTATGCAAGTAAGATCTATGCCGAATATAATAATGCCGCAATGACGGCAATGCCGCAGCTTACAGATGAGGACATTTCTAACATTTTAGCCTACACGGCACAGGACCCTCCGGCTCCCGCTGCAGTACCAGCTGGTGCTCAGGCAGAAGCTGCTGAATCATCAGGAGGAATTTCTAACGAATTGATATTAGGCGCCCTGGTGGTGCTCTTTTTACTTTTGGCAATAGGCCTGTATATGGTGAATAAAACCCTTCGCCGATTTGCTGAAGCCAAAAACATCGACATTGAAGAAGCTGTACCTAGCCGATCACTATGGTCGGCGTTCGTCAAGAATGAGTTTCTGATGCTGGTTACCTCGATTTTCTTCCTGCTGGCAAGTGCTTACTATGCCTATGGATATTTTATGCAATTAGGTGTTGACCAGGGTTATCAGCCGATTCAACCAATACATTTCTCACACAAGATTCACGCAGGTGAAAATAAGATAGATTGTAAATACTGTCACTCATCGGCAAGAGTAAGCAAGCATTCAGGGATTCCATCGCTGAATATCTGTATGAACTGTCATAAATCAATTTATGAGTATGGCGGTGAGACTACAGTTGAATACAGTAAGGAATTCTATGATGGAGAGATCAGAAAATTATATGCAGCTGCAGGTTGGGATGATGCCAATCAGGAATATACGGGTGAAACACAACCGGTGAAATGGGTAAGAATTCACAATCTTCCTGATTTTGCATATTTCAATCACTCGCAGCACGTATCTGTTGCCGGCCTGGAATGCCAGACCTGTCATGGTCCGGTTGAAGAAATGGAAATCATGTATCAGTACTCACCTCTTACAATGGGGTGGTGTATCGATTGCCATAAAGAAACGAATATCCAGGTTAAAGACAATGGATACTATGCCAAGATACATGAAGAACTTTCAAAGAAATATGGAGTGGAACAATTAACCGCTGCCCAGATGGGTGGATTAGAGTGCGGTAAATGTCACTATTAAACAAATTCAGAAGTTAACGCGATCAAAATATGTCATCAAACAAGAAATACTGGAAAAGTGTTGAAGAACTCAATCCTGAGAACAGTGCTGCTGTTGAGGCCCTGGGCCACAAGGAGTTCGTTGAAGAGATTCCGGTTGACAAGTTCTTAGGAGATAAGGACAAACTGGAAGCTTCCTCGACCACACGACGTGATTTCTTAAAATATGTTGGATTCAGTACGGCAGCTGCTTCATTGGCTGCATGTGAAGGACCTGTAATCAAGTCCATCCCTTATGTGGTTCAACCTGAAGAGATTGTCCCGGGTGTTGCAAATTATTATGCCACTGCAATTGCCAATGGTTATGATTTTGCCAATATTCTGATTAAAACTAGAGAAGGCCGCCCGATAAAGGTTGAAAATAATAACCTGGCAGAAACTCATGGTCATTCCAATGCTAGAGTACAGGCGTCGGTACTTGATCTTTATGATAGCTACAGGGTTGCGTCACCTATGAAAGATGGAGAGGACAGTTCCTGGGTTGAATTGGAATCTGACCTTAAGCAAAAGCTGGATCAGCTGAATGGAGGTGGTAAAGCTATCGTTCTGTTAACTCAGACCTTTGCCAGTCCGTCCACTTATAAATTAATAGAAGAGTTTAAATCAAAATATACCAATACGCGCCATGTTGTTTATGATGCGATTTCTGAATCTGCTGCCCTGGATGCATTTGAAGCCAAATATGGCAGCAGGGGACTAGCGCATTATGATTTTTCAAAGGCGATGTCAATAGTTTGTTTCGGTGCTGATATCCTCGGAGATTGGCAAGGAGGCGGAAACGATGCAGGTTACTCAAAAAGTCGAATTCCTGCCAATGGACAAATGTCTCATCACATTCAGTTTGAGGCTAACATGACGATTACCGGAGCTAAAGCAGATAAGCGTGTTGCACTTAAGCCAAGTGAGCAAAAGGTAGCCCTGGCCAAGCTTTATGGGAAAATATCTGGTTCAGCAGTTACCGGTTCCCTTCCAGCGCATGTTGAAGAGGCCATAGATATAGCGGCGGCTTCATTAAAGCGAGCGGGAAGTAAAGGAGTTGTTACTACAGGACTTTCTGATATAGATGCTCAGGCCCTGGTATTAGAGATAAACGAATTATTGTCTAGCGAGGTGATGAATACCGAAAGCCTGGTAATGACAAGACAAGGAAGCGATTCGGATGTGAAACAACTGATCTCAGACATGAATTCAGGTTCAGTTGGTGCCTTGATCATGAGTGGTGTAAATCCGGCTTATACCTTGCCTAACGGACAAGAATTTGCTGAGGCACTCGCCAATGTTGATATGTCGGTTTCATTCAGCATGAAAGCCGATGAAACAGCATCACAGTCCAATTATATTGCTGCAGCACCTCATTACCTGGAGTCATGGGGCGACGTTGAATTGGTTAAAGGCCATTTTGGCTTGGTTCAGCCAACAATCAGACCTCTTTTTGATACTAAGCAATTCCAGGATGTTCTATTAGGATTGACTGAATTCGATGGAACATATCACGATTACATCAAGACTAATTGGGAAGAAAATATATTAAACGGATCACCTTTCAATCAGGCATTGCACGATGGTGTATTTGTTGGAACGGGAAGTAGCGAATCAACAGAAACTTCTGAGGAGCAGGAGGAAAGCCCTGTAACCTCTAACGCTTCTGATGCGGCAAGACGCTTAGCAGCTGCTTCTTCCTCTGGAATGGAATTGGTCCTTTACCCGAAAATAGGAATGGGTGACGGACAAGGAGCCAACAATCCATGGCTACAGGAGTTTCCGGATCCATTGACCAGAACCACATGGGATAATTATCTGACGATTTCTGAAGCGGATGCCAAGGAACTCGGATTGTTTTTAGATAGAAGTAATTTCTTTAACCAGAGCAGCCATGATGCTACCGGTGGCCTGAACGGTAAATATGCCAATGTTACGGTAAATGGTGTAACGCTTAAAGCTCCGGTGATCGTTCAGCCGGGTCAGGCAAAGGGAACAGTAGGAATGTCTTTCGGTTATGGACGAACCGAAGGTGTGAAGTCTGAACTGAAAACCGGTGTTAATGCCTATGCTTTTTATACCGACTTCAATTCTATGCAATCGGTAACTGTTGAGGCGGCTGAAGGAAAACATGAATTTGCCTGTGTTCAGTTACACAATACATTAATGGGCCGCGGGGACGTGATCCGTGAAACAGACCTTAAAACATTAAACACGGGTCATAAAGAAGATTGGAATCCGATTCCGGTTGTTTCTTATGAGCATAAAGAGATCCTGGTTAGAAATCCAAAGGCTGACCTGTGGGATTCTTTCGACAGATCTATTGGACATCATTTCAATTTATCCATTGATTTGAATGCTTGCACCGGATGTGGAGCTTGTATCATTGCCTGTCATGCTGAAAATAATGTACCTGTTGTAGGTAAAGAGGAAATCAGAAGAAGCAGGGATATGCACTGGTTGCGAATCGATCGCTATTATTCTTCGGAAGAAAGCTTTGAGGGCGACAACCAGAAAAAAGATGACATCAAAGGTGTTAAGAGCTCCATGCAGGAATTTGGAGAAATGGAAAGTCCCGCTGCAAACCCGCAGGTTGCTTTCCAGCCAATTATGTGTCAGCATTGTAACCACGCACCATGTGAAACGGTCTGTCCGGTTGCCGCTACCTCTCACGGTAGACAAGGTCAAAACCATATGGCATACAATAGATGCGTTGGAACACGTTACTGTGCGAATAACTGTCCTTATAAGGTAAGACGATTTAACTGGTTCCTTTACAATGACAATGACGAATTCGATTATTTCATGAATGATGATCTGGGTCGAATGGTTATCAATCCTGATGTTACTGTCAGATCGCGTGGTGTAATGGAGAAATGTTCACTATGTATCCAAATGACACAAAAAACCATTCTTGATGCGAAACGGGATGGTAGAGAAGTAGAACCTAATGCGTTTAAGACTGCCTGTTCTGCTGCATGTCCTTCAGGAGCAATTGTTTTTGGAGACATCAATAACGAGAATGACGATATAACCGAACTGACTGATACCGATAGATCGTATCGATTATTAGAAAGTGTTGGAACCAAGCCTAATGTGGTATACCAGGCTTTGATTAGGAATACCGACGAAGTTTAAATTAATTAGAAACACGAATACAAAATTATGGCGTCTCATTACGAAGCACCTATAAGAAGACCTCTTGTAACTGGCGAAAAATCGTACCACGATGTTTCGGTTGATGTAGCGAGACCAGTTGAGGGACATGCGAATAGGGCATGGTGGATTGTATTTTCCATCGCATTAATCGCTTTTCTCTGGGGGGTTGGCTGTATCATATACACCATTTCCACTGGAATCGGTACTTGGGGATTGAATAAAACAGTAGGATGGGCCTGGGATATCACCAACTTCGTCTGGTGGGTAGGTATTGGTCATGCTGGAACCCTGATATCAGCGGTATTACTATTATTCCGTCAGAAATGGAGAATGGCCATTAACCGGTCGGCAGAAGCCATGACGATCTTTTCCGTTATACAAGCAGGATTATTCCCGATTATTCACATGGGACGACCTTGGTTGGGTTATTGGGTACTACCTATTCCAAACCAATTCGGATCGCTATGGGTGAACTTTAATTCACCACTGCTATGGGATGTTTTTGCAATCTCAACCTATCTTTCTGTATCACTTGTGTTCTGGTGGACAGGACTTCTACCTGACTTCGCTATGATCAGGGACCGTGCTGTAAGACCGTTCCAAAAGAAAATATATTCTTTGCTAAGCTTTGGCTGGACAGGACGTGCCAAAGACTGGCAACGATTTGAAGAAGTATCTCTTGTACTTGCCGGATTGGCAACACCACTTGTACTTTCTGTGCATACAATCGTATCCTTTGACTTCGCCACTTCGGTTATACCTGGATGGCATACAACAATTTTCCCACCCTATTTCGTTGCGGGTGCAATATTCTCTGGATTTGCGATGGTTCAAACTCTTCTTATTATAATGAGAAAGGTTTGTAGTCTTGAAGATTATATCACGGTTCAACATATCGAGTTGATGAATATCGTGATTATGGTTACCGGATCACTTGTGGGATGTGCTTATATCACAGAGCTGTTCATGGCCTGGTACTCAGGTGTTGAATACGAGCAATACGCATTCCTGAATCGTGCAACAGGGCCTTATGCCTGGGCGTATTGGGCAATGATGACCTGTAACGTGTTCTCTCCGCAGTTTATGTGGTTTAAAAAATTAAGAACGAGTATCATGTTCTCTTTCTTTATCTCTATTGTGGTGAATATAGGAATGTGGTTTGAGCGTTTTGTAATTATCGTAACTTCATTGCACCGTGATTATTTACCATCATCATGGACAATGTTCTCGCCAACTTTTGTTGATATTGGGATTTTTATCGGTACGGTCGGATTCTTCTTCCTTTTATTCCTGCTTTATGCCAGAACATTCCCTGTAATTGCACAGGCGGAGGTAAAAACGATATTGAAATCTTCCGGTGAACGATATAAAAGGCTTCGCGAAAGCGGTCAAAGCCTCGTCGGTTCAGGTGCAGATCCAAGAACGTCTTCAGTTGCAGGATCGGCTGTTATGGAAGTGATTAAGGATGAACCTGAAACCCAGGAATTATCATCTGAAGATATGTCGCAGCAGACCGATACTCTTTTAGACAAGCTTGGATCCTTTGATCCGTCTACTCAAACGGCCGATGATTTGAAAAAAATCAAGGGGATTGGTCCGAAGATGGAAGAAGCATTAAATCAAATTGGCATTTATACTTTCCTTCAGGTTAGTAAGATGACCAAGAACGAATATGACCTGTTGGATTCAATTACCGGTTCTTTCCCCGGACGAGCAGAACGTGATGACTGGGCTGGACAGGCTAAAAATTTTATAAACTAAAAGATCGCATGGAAACTGTCAAAGTAGTACAAGCTGTTTATAATGACGATGATATTCTGATGTCTGCCGTTAAGAAAGTACGGGAGAAGAGACACCATATTGAGGAGGTATATACTCCTTTTCCGGTGCATGGTTTGGATAAAGCCATGGGATTAGCACCAACCCGAATAGCAATTACATCTTTTATGTATGGTTGTTTGGGCCTTGCAGTTGCCATTCTTATGATGAATTATATCATGATAGATGACTGGCCTCAGGATATCGGGGGTAAACCGAGTTTTAGTTATTTCGAGAATATGCCGGCCTTCGTTCCGATTATGTTTGAATTGACCGTTTTTATGGCAGCTCACCTTATGGTGATCACTTTTTATCTCAGGAGTAAAATGTGGCCGTTTAAAAAGGCTGAAAATCCAGATCCCCGTACAACCGATGATCATTTCCTGATGGAAGTTGCTACTCATGGTAACGTATCAGAAGTTGAAGGACTGTTGGTGGAAACCGGAGCAATTGAAATTAAAATAGTAGAAAAAGAAGCACATTAATATGAGAGGCTTAATTAATATAGTGGTCTTAGCTGTTCTGTTGATCTCGGTTAATTCTTGTAAAAAAGATTCACAACCGAATTACCAGTTCTTCCCTCAGATGTATGAATCACCAAGTTATGAGACCTATGGTGAGTACGACATCTTTGCAGATGAACAATCAGCACTTATTCCTGCAGAAGGAACGATTCCACGTGGATTTTCACTTTACGAGTATGAAAATACCAACGAAGACTATGAATTGGCAAAGGCAGAGTTAAAAAGCCCTTTAGATTCAACTCTGGTTGATGTGGATCGTGCCAAGGAATTATACGATATATACTGTGGAATATGCCACGGAAACCAGGGTAAAGGGCAAGGCACACTGGTAAAGAATGAAAAGATTCTTGGTGTTCCAAGTTATGCTGATGCTGCAAGAGCTATCACCGAAGGAAGTATCTATCATGTGATCATGTACGGAAGAAATGCTATGGGATCCTATGCCAATCAACTTAATGAAGAAGAGAGATGGCAGGTGACGGCATATGTGCTAAAACTTAAAGAGGATTTAACCAAATAAGATTAGAAAAGAGAACAATCGACATGTATACATTTTCAAACAGACTTAAGATTTTTTCTATCGTGTTGATCGTGCTGGGTGCAATAGGATGGTTTACCGGCTACAATAGTGCTCACCACACAACGATTGAAGATGTTAAGGAAATGATTGCCGCAGAGGCTGCTTCCCATCATGGTGGAGATCACGATACAGCATCGGCCGAATCCCACTCAGAAGAAAATACTCCTGCTGCAAATGAGTCGCAGGGTGAAGAAGCTCATTCCGACGATGAGCATGCCGAGCATATCATGCATCAAATTCATAACAGGCCTTATGCCGCACTTTATGTCGCCGCGTTTTTCTTTATGATGATCGCACTGGGAACACTTGCGTTTTATGCTGTACAGCATGCGTCCCAGGCAGGATGGTCTCCCGTTTTATTCCGTGTGATGGAAGGGATAACCTATTACCTCTTACCTGGCGCAATAATCGTTGTAGCTATTGCACTTTGGGCAGGAGATCACTTGTTTATCTGGATGAACCCTGAAGTGGTTGCAGAAGATAAATTGATCAATGCGAAGTCGGGCTTTCTTAATAAGACCGGATTTATGATTCGTGCCGTCGTGTTTATTGGAGGATGGAGCCTGTACCGATATTTCTCAAGAAAATTCTCCCTGGCGCAAGATGCAGCCGATCATAACAAGAATTTCAAAAAGAATTTCAGAATATCAGCTGCTTTCCTTGTTTTCTATCTGATCACTGAATCGATGATGTCATGGGATTGGGTGATGAGTGTTGATCCGCACTGGTTCAGTACCCTATTCGGATGGTACGTTTTTGCAAGTATGTTTGTAAGCGGAATCACCGTGATTGCATTGATCACTATTTACCTGAAGTCTAAAGGACTTCTTGATTTTGTGAATGACAGCCATTTACATGACCTGGCGAAGTTCATGTTCGGTATCAGTATATTCTGGACCTATTTGTGGTTCTCACAGTTCATGCTGATCTGGTATGCAAATATTCCTGAAGAGGTTGTCTATTTCACAGCGAGATTCGAACATTATAAATTACCTTTCTTCGGAATGGTAGTGATGAATTTTGTGTTCCCATTCCTCGTTTTGATGAACAGTGATTACAAGCGTATTCCATGGTTTGTCGTAATGGCAGGAATTGTGATCTTGATCGGGCATTATGTAGATGTGTTCAACATGATCATGCCGGCAACGGTTGGTGAGAGTTGGTTTATAGGATTACCGGAAATAAGCGCTGTCATGCTATTCGGAGGATTATTCCTTTTACTGGTTTTCTATTCCTTATCTAAGGCACCACTGAAGGCCAAAAGAAATCCATTTATAAAGGAAAGCGAGTTATTCCACTATTAATAAATTTAAAGACGAAAGAATTTACAGATGAGTGCTGTTTTAACAATTTTAGTTTTACTTAGTATCACCGTTGCTATTTGGCAAATGGTCAAGATCTTTGATCTGGCTAATGCTAAACGTGAGAATTCTCAGGTAGCTGATGATAAGGATAACCGGGTGAATGGTATTCTTATGTTGGTATTTCTCGCATTTATCTATGTCATAACCATTATCAGTTTTGTGAATTGGGGGCATTTCCCGCTGGTATCTAATGCAGCTTCAGAACACGGTCCGCAAATCGATAACCTGATGATCATTTCCATGGTAATTATCTTTATCGTTCAAACGATAACCCAATTTCTACTGCACTATTTTGCATTTAAGTATAAAGGTGAAAAGGGAAAGAAGGCATTGTTTTATGCCGATAATGATAAACTGGAATTTATTTGGACCATCATCCCGGTGATCGTTTTAGCCGGATTGATCATCTATGGTCTTTTCACGTGGTCAGATATAATGAATTTCGAACAGGATGATGATGCCTTGGTAGTAGAATTATATGCGCAGCAATTTAACTGGAAAGCCAGGTACGCTGGTGAAGATAATGTTCTGGGTAAATCAAACGTCAGATTGATCAACCTTGATAATGCCAACATTTTAGGGATTGATGAAGCAGACCCTTATGCCCAGGATGACGTGATCACTACCGAATTGCACCTGCCAAAAGGGAGACAGGTCATCTTTAAGATGAGATCACAGGATGTTTTGCATTCGGCTTATATGCCTCACTTTAGAGCACAAATGAACTGTGTTCCGGGAATGGTTACTGAGTTTTCATTTACGCCTTCTATGACCACCGACGAGATGAGGAATACCCCTGAAATGATCGATAAGGTGGCCGGTATTAATAAAATACGAGCTGAGAAAAGTGAAGAGCTTCTCAAAAAAGGGCAGGAAGCCCTTGACCGATATGAGTTTGACTATCTTTTACTGTGTAATAAGATCTGTGGTAAATCGCATTATAATATGCAGATGAAGATAGTAGTAGAATCTGAAGAAGAATATCAGGCTTGGATGAAAGAGCAAAAATTGTTTAAAGATTCATTAGTTCAGAATTAAAAAAATAGCAAAGAAGAAATAAAGTATAGATTATGTCAGCACACGCAGAAACACACGCACACGACGATCACGGGCATCATCACCATAAGGAGACCTTCATAACCAAATATATATTTAGCCAGGATCATAAAATGATCTCTAAACAGTATTTGATTACCGGTCTTATTATGGGGATCATCGGAATTATCATGTCGCTGTTGATGAGAATGCAATTGGCATGGCCGGATGAGCCTAATGCCATTTTCTCTGCATTATTAGGCAAATGGGCGCCTGATGGTGTCATGGATGCCGATATATATCTGGCCCTGGTAACAATTCACGGGACTATTATGGTATTCTTCGTGCTTACTGCGGGTTTGAGTGGAACATTTTCAAACCTGTTGATTCCATTGCAATGTGGTGCACGTGATATGGCATCCGGCTTTCTTAACATGGTATCATACTGGTTGTTTTTCTTGTCCAGTTTGATCATGGTGATTTCTCTTTTTGTAGAAATGGGCCCTGCAGCGGCAGGATGGACTATTTATCCTCCGCTTAGTGCATTGCCAATGGCTCAGCCAGGATCTGGTGCAGGTATGACACTGTGGCTGGTTTCTATGGCTATTTTTATTGCTTCATCATTGTTAGGTTCACTTAACTACATAGTAACAGTTATTAACCTTAGGACTAAGGGTATGTCTATGACGAGGCTACCCCTTACAATTTGGGCATTTTTTATCACGGCAGTAATCGGTGTAATTTCATTCCCGGTTCTGCTTTCAGCAGCATTGATGCTGATCATGGACAGGAGTTTTGGAACATCGTTCTTCCTGTCTGATATTTTTATCCAGGGAGAAGTATTGCACTACCAGGGAGGTTCTCCGGTATTATTTGAGCACCTGTTCTGGTTCCTTGGTCACCCGGAAGTATATATCGTTCTTCTTCCGGCATTGGGTATCACCTCTGAGGTCCTCGCAACAAACGCCCGAAAACCTATCTTTGGATATAGGGCGATGGTAGCTTCAATTCTTGCAATTGCCTTCCTTTCAACTATTGTATGGGGACACCACATGTTCGTATCAGGAATGAATCCATTCCTCGGATCGGTATTTACATTTACAACATTATTGATCGCGATTCCATCTGCGGTTAAAGCTTTTAACTATATCACCACCCTGTGGAAAGGTAACCTCCAGTTCAACCCGGGAATGCTATTCTCAATTGGCTTGGTATCTACCTTTATTACCGGTGGTTTAACAGGGATCATCCTGGGTGACAGTGCACTCGATATCAACGTGCATGACACCTATTTTGTAGTGGCTCACTTCCATCTTGTAATGGGAATATCAGCCCTATATGGACTATTTGCCGGAGTTTACCATTGGTATCCGAAAATGTTCAAACGAATGATGAACAAGAACCTGGGTTATATTCACTTCTGGGTTACGGCCATAAGCGCGTATGGTGTCTTCTTCCCGATGCACTTTATCGGGATGGCTGGACTGCCTCGAAGATATTATACCAATAGTGCATTCCCGTTGTTTGATGACGTTTCAAATGTGAACGCGATCATTACCATCTTTGCCTTGGTAGGTGGAGCTTTCCAATTAGTATTTATTTGGAATTTCTTCTACAGCATGTTCTACGGAAAGAAAACTGTCCAGAATCCATGGAAGTCAAATACTCTTGAATGGACCGCACCAATTAAGCATATTCACGGTAACTGGGAGGGAGATATTCCTCATGTATACCGTTGGGCATATGACTACAGCAAACCCGGACATGACGATGATTTTGTTCCACAGAATGTGCCGCTGAAAGAAGGTGAAGAAGAACTTCATCATTAGATGCACAAACCTTATAAGATTACCTAAAGCCTTTCGAAATTCCGAAAGGCTTTTTAGTTATATTTGTGTGAAATGAACGAAAATCTTAATCCCACCAGCGACAATTTATCACCCGAAGAACACGATTTGGAAAAGACGTTGCGTCCTCTGAGTTTTGATGATTTTGCGGGACAGGAACAGGTACTGGAGAACCTGAAGATTTTTGTTGAAGCAGCAAATCAACGCTTTGATGCATTAGATCATACCCTGTTTCATGGCCCACCGGGTCTTGGTAAAACAACCTTAGCACATATCCTGGCCAACGAACTGGGTGTTGGAATAAAGGTGACCTCCGGTCCGGTTTTAGACAAACCCGGAGACCTTGCTGGTCTGCTAACAAACCTGGATGAACGTGATGTGCTCTTTATTGATGAAATACATCGCTTGAGTCCTGTGATTGAAGAGTATCTATATTCTGCCATGGAGGATTATAAGATCGATATCATGATCGAATCCGGTCCGAATGCACGTTCCGTGCAGATCAATTTAAGTCCGTTTACCCTTGTCGGTGCAACCACAAGATCCGGATTATTAACCGCACCGATGCGCGCCAGGTTCGGGATCAGTAGCCGTTTAAATTATTATTCCAAGGAATTATTATCAACTATCGTTCAACGCAGTGCTGGAATACTCAATGTTCCAATCTCTATGGAAGCCGCTATTGAAATTGCTGGCAGAAGCCGTGGAACACCCAGAATAGCAAATGCACTTCTTCGAAGGGTTCGTGATTTTGCCCAGATCAAAGGCGACGGCAATATCGATATTAAAATTGCCCGTTATGGGTTGAAAGCTCTGAATGTAGATACCCACGGACTGGATGAAATGGACAATAAGATCCTCACAACTGTTATCGACAAATTTAAAGGGGGCCCGGTTGGAATAACAACCCTTGCAACTGCTGTTGGAGAGAACGCCGAAACCATTGAGGAAGTCTATGAACCTTTCCTGATTCAGGAAGGCTTCATCATTCGAACACCAAGAGG
>JABDPU010000029.1 GCA_013042625.1 Flavobacteriaceae bacterium
TTATACCAATACTTCAACAGGTGTGGCCGATATGGTAATGGATCCTTCCAATCCGAATAAGATCATGGTCGCTATGTGGGAATACAGGCGATGGCCATGGTTTATGAACTCAGGCGGACCTGGATCGGCTATCCACGTCACTTCTGATGGCGGAGCAACCTGGCAAAAACTTGGTGCAGCTAACGGATTGCCTGATGAGACCTTCGGACGAATCGGGTTGGCTATTGCACATAGCAGTCCGAATGTGGTTTATGCCAATATTGAGACCAAACCTGAGAATGCCATGTGGCGTTCAGATAATGGAGGTATGTCCTGGAGAAAAACGACCGCTCAGGGCGTAGGGGATCGTCCGTTTTATTATGCCGATGTTGAAGTAGATCCATCCAATGAAAATCGTGTCTATCACATCGCAACGACCTTGTCATTGAGCGAGGACGGCGGAAAATCATTTAAGCCTATGCTTGATTTCTTCGGAGGTGTACATAGCGATCATCATGCGTTTTGGATCAATCCCGATAATTCTAATCATATTTTGGATGGTAATGATGGCGGAATTTACGCCAGTTATGATAAAGGCAAGACCTGGCGTTTTCATCACAATTTGCCGGTCGGACAATTTTACCATATCAACGTAGACAATGAAATGCCTTATAATGTTTACGGAGGAATGCAGGATAACGGAAGCTGGGCAGGTCCTGGATACAAATTTGCGTTATTCGGAAAGATCAATAATACCGACTGGAAAACAGTGGGCTTCGGTGATGGATTTGATGTTATCCCGGATCCCAGGGACAGCAGGTATGGATATTCCATGGCTCAGGGTGGTGATTTTCAGCGTTATGATCGTCATACTGGATTAGTTCAGAATATAAAACCTCAAAGCACAGATGGGACTGAACTGCGATTTAACTGGGATGCAGCCATGAATGTGGATCCGTTTGACAAGAATGTCGTTTATGGTGGAAGTCAATTCGTCCACCGAAGTACCGATAGTGGTAATTCATGGACCATAATTTCACCAGATCTGACCACTGATGATCCGGAAAAACAAAAACAACATGAATCGGGTGGATTGACTATTGATGATTCTACAGCTGAAAATTTTACAACAATTCTTGTCATTGAGCCCAGTTCACTGGAACAGGGACTAATCTGGGTAGGAACAGACGATGGAAATGTTCAGATCACTCGTGACGGAGGCAATACCTGGACTAATGTGGCTAAAAATATCAAGGGTGTAGCTGCCAATTCCTGGGTAACCCAGATCAAACATTCAAAATTTAATAAAGGAGAAGCATTTGCCGTGATTGAGGACCACAGAAGAGACAACTGGGAACCATATGTTTACCGAACCAAAGATTATGGCAGAAGCTGGCAGAGATTAGTTGATGGCAATGATGTCTGGGGATTTGCTCTGAGTTTTGTTCAGGATCTTGAAGAACCAAATCTAATGTTCGTCGGAACAGAGTTCGGTTTATACTTCTCGATTAATGGTGGACAGTCCTGGCAGCAATGGAAAAAGGATTTTCCAACTGTGGCAGTAAAAGATATGGTCATTCAGCCTCGTGAGCATGACCTGGTTGTTGGTACATTCGGACGATCTATTTGGATCCTGGATGATATCCGGCCATTGCGAGAATTAGCTGCGAATAAGAGCATTATGCAGAAAACTGTTCATATGTTCGAACCGGGAGATACTTATTTGGGCGTAGTGGGCTTCCCCGAATTCTTCGGAGGTGCCTCAGAAAGTTTTGCCGGTAAAAACAAAGAACAAGGCGCCTTACTTAATTATTATGCGAAGGAAGGCACAAAAAAGAATGGTGTTGTTATTGAAATCAGCAATGCCGAAGGTGAAGTCGTCCGGGAAATCAAGACCATGGCAAAACCGGGAGTTAACCGTGTGGTGTGGGATTTAAAGACCAGGGGAAGTATGGTGCCCGGCAAGCCGGATATGTTCACCTTGTTCCTGATGGGAGGCGCCAATGTCTTTTATGGTGATTATACCGTTAAAGTTAAAATTGGAGAGGCCAGTGATTCGAAAGGTATTACTATTTTGAAAGATCCTAAAACTCCGATTTCAGATGAGGACTTTAAAACCAATCTCGACAGGAAGGTAACCTTTAATAAGAGTGCTGATATGCTGATGGGAACCTACAAGAAAGTAGATGGAGCCATCAAATCGTTGGAAAGGGCAAAGTCTTTCGTAGAGAAGGATACGACGATTAAGGCTGAACATGAAAAGATGATGAAGAT
>JABDPU010000036.1 GCA_013042625.1 Flavobacteriaceae bacterium
ACTTATATCAGTTCCGGGATCCTTTAATTTCATGGGTAGGCCATACAAATAGGTATAATAATTTTTATACATCGTCGCTCTTTCGCAGCTTAAACGGTTTGCGGTTGCAATCTCTTCGGAAAAGTTCTCGCTACCGTTATATGTGATTCTGCATTCCGAACCTTTCAGATCGAATTCTGTTGTGATGGTATCCCTAACAGCTTTAACGTAGAATGCATCTGCAGGCAAATCAATTCTTAAGTCACTTTCACGATTGGATTGCTCTGGAATTTCCATGGTGATATGAAATTCACCCCTAAATGTTGTCCAGTTATTTTCCGGATCATGATAAGCAATGGATTCCTTAAGTAACTGGCTCGAATTTAATTCATTATTACATGATATAGTCAAAACTATTAGAAACAGAGGGAGAAAAGTTCTCATGATTAGTTAAATTTATTGCTAAAATAGAGGATTTGTACTTCGTATGACTAATGATAATTGTCAAAATTTCTTGAGAAATAATTCATTTTCTTTACATTAGACGGAGTTCAAAAACTTAAGTTGACAAAAACTAGAATCCTATGGAGTACGGCTTTGCAGATGTGCTGAGCTTAATTGGGGCCTTAGGCCTTTTCCTTTTTGGCATGATGGTAATGAGTGACGCATTGCTGCAACTGGCCGGAAACAGAATGCGCTCCATCCTGGCTACCATGACCTCGAACCGGGTATTTGGTATTTTTACAGGATTTCTGATCACGTCCGTAATCCAGTCCTCCTCTGCAACCACGCTTATGGTGGTTAGTTTCTCTAATGCCGGACTTCTTACCCTGACCGAGTCCATTGGCGTTATAATGGGCGCCAATATTGGGACCACTATAACCGCCTGGCTAATTACGATTCTGGGATTTAAAGTGAGCATGGGCGCTATCGCACTGCCATTGGTTGGTTTGGGATTGGCTATTTCATTTATCAAAAGAGAAAAAGCGAAGCATTGGGGCTATTTTATCATTGGGTTTGCGGTGTTGTTTATTGGGCTGCAATTTCTAAAGGAGTCTATGCCCGATATTAACAGCAATCCTGAGATCCTTCAATTTCTTGGCAGGTATACCGATTTAGGTTTTTGGTCGGTGCTTTTATTCCTTCTTATCGGAACTATTTTAACGGTTGTTATCCAGTCATCTAGCGCAACCATGGCTTTAACATTGATTATGTGTGCCGAGGGTTGGATTCCTTTTGAACTGGCAGCCGCAATGGTTCTTGGTGAGAATATTGGAACTACCATAACCGCTAACCTGGCCGCCCTGGTAGCCAATTTTCAGGCCAAACGAACTGCCATGGCTCATCTTATATTTAATATCATTGGGGTTTTGTGGATGCTTATTTTGTTTTATCCGTTTTTAAAGTTCGTTGGTTGGCTCACCGAGCTAACAGGATCTGAATCCCCATACCTGTCGGCAGCAGCCGTACCTGTGGCCATTTCTTTATTTCACACCACCTTTAATGTCACCAATACATTCCTGCTCGCATGGTTTGTCAACCCAATTGCGAAAGTTGTACAAAGGGTTATTCCAGAGAAAGCGGAAGAAGAAAAACCCATTGATCAGCCCAAGTATCTTACCAAAGAGGCGCTTAAGTATCCCGAAACCATTATAGCGGCCCTGATCAAGGAATCAAAATATCTGTATAAACGTGCCATTTTTAAAATTGTGGCGCATGCCCTTAACATTCACAGAGAGGATATAATATCGGATATTAAACCGAAAAAAGTGGTAAAAAGGTCCCAGGAACCTTTTAATATTGATGTAAGAGAACTTTACAGCACAAAAGTTAAGAACATCTACGGAAAAATAATTCGGTATGCCACCAAAGCCCAAACATCATTAGATCTTACGGAGGATCAAAACAATAGTATATCACAGGTCAAGGTAGCAAACAGAAAAATGGTTGAGGTCTTAAGGGATGTTAAGGAGTTAGGCAAGAATGTTACTTATTACCTGAATTCAGACAATCAATATATTCAAAAGGAGTATGACAAGTTCAGAAAACAGGTGGTAAAAGTTTTACGTATGATATACCTGTTCAGAAAAGATCAGGATAATGAGATTTATTACGAGAAACTTCAGGAACTTAAAAGAGAAGCCAAAGCAAACATCCATCAAGACAATTTACGTATTGATAAATTGATCAGAAAGGATCTTATTTCGGTAGATATGGCCTCTTCTCTTGTAAATGACACCGATAATGTTAACGATATGATTAAGAATTTAATACAGGTGGCAGAGTTGTTATATGGTAAGAAAGACACTCTTCTTGTTGAGAGCAGTGAGAACAAGAAAAGCGCCTGATCAGGCGCTTTTCTATTTTATATTATAATACTTATTCAGATTTCTCAGGAGCATCTCCTCCTTCTTCAGGATTTTTCGATTCTTCAGAACTGATAGTTGCCGGTTCAACGGAGATATCATGTGCGCTGTGGTATTCCTCTAAAAGGTTCATCATAGCATTAAGAAGATCTTTAGTTTCCAACAAAATACTAAAATATAAAGTGGTATTCTTAGGACTTGACTCTTCTGTTCGTGTTCGCTCAACTTGTTTCTGAATCTTTTCCTTTACAAGACCATAAACATCTTTCTTCTTACTTAAAATCTCACCAATATGTTCAAATGACCTGGAATCGAAAGCGGCTTTGGTCTCCTTGAATAAGGATTCAATTTGGCCATCTAGCTCCCTTAACTCTCTTATTTGGCTCAGTTTAAGTTTTTTGTGTTTATTGTTAATGTGCTTATGACTCACCTTTGAAATGAGTTCAAGAGACTGTGTGATATCCTGTAAATACCCCAGTATGTTAATGTAGAAATTACTCGCACCAATACTGGAATCATCCAGATTCTTAATAAAGAAGAATATGTTGTCCCTTAGGTCGTCTATTTCATTAGAAAGTTTCCTTACTTGCTTTTGATTCTTGGTAAGCTCATCGATATCCTGAAGTGCCAGGCCTTTCATCGCATTGGTATAGATTTTATTACCTCGCTTAACAACATTGGCAATGTTATCTGCACTTTCATGAATAACTCCCTGGATTGAGCTGCTTTCCGCTCGTTTTAAACCATCCTCAGCTTTAACCTCCTTAGTGCGTTTACTATGAGAAACGTAGTTTCTGATGAGCAGTAAAATAGCCAGTAACAGAAGCACGGCAACCATTACCGGGAAATTTAGGGACATTAAGTACACAATAGTTCCCGCTGCAATAAAGGCTATGATAGCGGTAAAGAACCAACCACCAATAACATTTAATACGCCGGCCACTCGATAGACAGCACTTTCTGCACCCCAGGCCTTATCGGCCAGCGAAGTACCCATAGCTACCATAAAGGTGACATAGGTAGTTGATAACGGTAATTTCATAGATGTTGCAATTGATATAAGTACACTTGCTACCATAAGGTTCACAGCGGCTCTTACCATATCAAATGCAGGCAATTCGTGGGATTTATCTTTTGAAATCCTGATTACAGGTTTTTCGAATTGCTGATCTATTTTTGCGTTCCAACTTTTGGGAAGGATATAATTTGCCATTTGGCCTGAAGCCATTGCAAATTGAACTAATCCTCTTGAGAACCAGTTTGGCCTGAAGCGTTCTTTGGCCTCACCCTCTCTCGAGAGATTGATTTCCGTTTGTGTTACGTATCTGGCTTTTTTAGATAACCAAAGTGTTGCCACCATAATACCGCCTGCAGCTATTAAAAAGATGGTCGGTGTAGGAACCTTTGTAGCGAGGACATCCATACTAAATGCATCAGGGGCTATTCCGGAAGCTGCCCAGGCATCATAAGACTGCCATGCTGCTATTGGAACACCAATAAAGTTCACAAGGTCGTTCCCTGCGAAGGCCAAGGCCAGTGCAAATGTTCCTACTAAAATAATAACCTTATAAATATTCGATTTCAAGACTGTTATGGCCAAATATGAAATGATTGACCAGAATATAAAGCTAACACCTACAATGGGTAATACCTGTTGCTCGAGAAAGTCCTTAATGGTTGCACCTCCTGTAATATCAAAGGTCTCTCCAGCATAAGGAGTTCCTTTGATTCCCTTCATAAATATAAAGTAAGTGATGGATGTAAGTGCAATACCACCGAAAACGGCACCAACCCATTTGGCTTTCCGTTCAAAATTAAACGATAACATTAAACGGGACACCCATTGAACAAAGGCACCAACGGAAAATGCAACTACCACCGAGAGCAGAATTCCGCCTATAATTTGGGTAGCCTTTTTGGTATTGATATAATTAACGATATCGGAAAAACTTCCTCCATCTTCTGCAATTTTCAACAATGCCATTATCACAGCGGCACCAAGAAGTTCAAAAACGATTGAAACTGTAGTAGAAGTAGGCATTCCTACCGTATTGAAGAAATCCAGCAATAGAATATCTGTTATCATGACGGCCATGAAAATGATCATGATCTCATCAAACATGAACTCCCCCGGATTAAAAATCCCCTTTCGGGCTACTTCCATCAAGCCACTTGAGAATATTGCCCCAACGGCAATACCTAAACTGGCTACAATCATAATTTTCTTAAATGATATCGCTTTTGAGCCAAGTGCCGAATTGAGAAAATTAACAGCATCGTTACTCACGCCCACCACCAGGTCAGCGGCAGCAAGGAAGGCTAGGGCAATGATCATTAATAAGTATATGTTTTCCATAGTTTAGTTATATCTGATTTGCAAATATCCTTTTAGGAATGAATTAAGGTGTTACCAAATCGTTATTTTTTCTAAAAATGAAGATCAACCTGCAGTCGATATAATATCTGGTCCTCACGGCCATCAACCTGTAACAGACTGGCATCGGTTTGAACTTTTAATTTATGGCCTACAATATACTTAGAAAGTCCTAAAGTATATTGGGTTTCTGGCATTTTGCCTGTTATGGCTTCGTCCAATTTAATATTGGTATATCGTCCGGAAACTTCCCAATTGTTTTTAAACAGGTATCCACCTTGGAAGTTTACACCCTGGCCAACCTGCACAACAGTTCCGGTTTCACTACCGTCGGCATTCTTGGCGATAGGATCATCGGCATCCCTGTCGGCATATTCAAACATAAGACTGAAGCCCTGGTATTTGAACATGGCATCGACGAAAAATGTGTTGATGTTGGTTTGATAAAATCCTTCATCAGTGATCATATAGGATCCTTGATTACTCCTGTTTTTGACGGCATTATTGTTGTGGTCATAGGTCACGCCAATTGCCAATTTGGGATTCGGTTCTCGCTTAAGGTCTGATGCAGTATAATCACCCTTACTTATGAAATTACCCATGGGCAGTATTTCAATTCGCCCGGTATACTGATGGCCTCCAAGATTACCGGAGGTAATATTTCGTCCTTCTCCTTGAGCTAATGAGAAAATCTCACGGATCACAAAGTTGTCTGCTACATCAATATGATGCCTTAATTGCATCCCAATATCACGATCAATGTTAAACCTGGAATTCAATAACGATCGATCCACTTGTTGCATATTCCCGGATGAGATCACACGTTCACGGTTACCGGGAAGTTTGGTTTGTCCTACCCATAGCACGAAGTTCTCATAAAAGTTATATTTGATAACCGCATCAAGTATATATTTCGGACCATTATTAGTAAACACATTAGCACCACCTATATCGCGGTTAGATAGTCCCAACTCCATTTTATATTTCAATTTAGGGGAAAACGCGAATCCGTCCATTTTAATTCGCGCACGGCGGATTAGCATATTGTGTTCCGGGCTTTGTCCATCTTCAAAATTGGCGGTCGTCAGAAATTGCATTCGAGCTCCGAGTTTCATGGTCCAGGAGCTATCCTTACCAACAAGATTAAATAATCCTTTTCCGAAAGCGGAGGTTTCAACGATTTGTCCATTGGCGAAAAAGCAACCCATGAACAGGGCTGTCAGGAGTACAGAAATTTTCATTTAGTTCTAGGTTTTTGTCATTGCAAAGATGCAAACACAATGTTAACTAAATGTTTCTTTAATATTATTGTTGAATAAAAAAACTGCCTTGGCCAAAGGCAGTTTAATAAATCAAAATGAATAAGTTGACAAAAACTAGAACATTTTTCTGATTTATAAGAATCATCTTAAGATGTATACAAAGATGAGGGAAACATATAATGACAACGTAAAACTAATATTAAGGAAATATTAAAAATCAACATATTGATTAAATTGTTAACTGTCAGATAAACAATGAGATACGATTGCAATGTTAAATTAAGATTAATCAAATATTGACTTAATGTTAATTAATTTCTATATTTGAAAAGCACCCAAAAATATGATTATGATGAAGACTAAACTATTGTCAGCTATATTGGTTTTATTTTTCTTTGGCATTTCAACTTATGCTCAAAACGATAAAAACGTAAAAATTGAGAAAAAAGGAAATCTGACTGAAGCCACATATTATTATGATACTGGAAGCATTGAGCAACAAGGCACTTTTAATGCTGATGGGGAACTTCATGGAGTTTGGACATCATATGATGTTGAGGGAAATAAGATTTCTGTCGGACAATATGTAAACGGATTAAAAAATGGTAAGTGGTTTTTCTGGACTGGAGAAACTCTTAAGGAAGTTGATTACGTTGATTCACGAATCGTTAACGTTGTTGAATGGAGTGATAAGTCTAGAATGGATGCTCAAATCGAGAAGATTAATTAAAATCGAATAATGTAGATAAAAAAAAAGCTCGCCATTTGGCGAGCTTTTTAGTTATCAAATAATCTCGTTCTAAAAACGATACGAATAACCTAGAGAAAATTCAGTTCCCGGTTGTCTGAGTGAATAGATTTGATCTTGTGTTTGGAATGATTCAAATACGCTTTCACGCTCCGATCCCAGGATGTTTGCAATTTTAAGATCTATTGCAGATCGCTTGTCTTCACCAAATGATTTATTCAAAGTAAAATTCAAACTGTGGAATGGTATGGTATATACATCGGGTACAATACCTGTACCTACCACCTCAAGGGTTTTTCCCTGAACATTATAGAACAAACCGGTTTGAAGCCCTATTTCGTCAAGACTATAATCCAGTCCGATATTGATAAGATAAGGCGATTGCCCTTGCAGGTCCCGCTCCCTTTCAATGGTTTCTCCGTCTCTTGCGGCTAGTGTCCTGGCTTCAAATTCCGGATCAGACATGGTCAGCTCCGATTTGATGATGGATACGTTTGCATTCAATTTCAGATCGGAAAGATCTTCGGAAATAAATCCGAAACGTTGCCTGAATTCAAATTCCAGTCCGTAAACATTAGCATTACCTAAGTTAGCCGGTGTAACCTGTGTTGGTGCAGATAAGAAGAATGTTAACTCGATTGGGTCAGTAAAATCTTTATAAAAAGCACTGGCAGCGATCATTTGACCATTTGCACCAAAGCGTTCATATCTCAAATCGAGATTGTTGATATAGGTTGGAACCAAGGGCTGTGTTCCTAAAGCACCAACAAAAAGCCTTCCGGTAATCGGGTCAAATATTTGTGAATTCGATTGTTCCTTAAAGGAAGGCCTTGCCGTAGTTCTTGAGAAGGAACCTCTTAAATTCGAATTCTCAGCCAACGAATAAATCAGGTTTACTGAAGGGAAAAAATCAAATTCGTCAAGTACTTTTTCTTCATCAAAGATTACATCCCCATCCTGTCCTGTATAATAGGATTGATATAATTCGGTTCGTAAACCCAGAACACTTTTCAGATCTTCACTGATGTTGAATTCACTTGAAAGATATGTTCCGAAGATGAAATTTTCACCTTCATAGGCATCGTTTGCATTAAATTGGTCTCCAAACACAATATGCGTGCCTTCACCGGTCTCGGGATTCCATATATTGTCGGAGTCTAATAATTGATCCACATCACCACCTGCCAAATAAGAATCCTCGCCGGTAATGGTGAACGTATAATCATCAATACTGAAATCACGGAACTTATAGACATAACTACTTCCGAACTTGATCTTACCCGGACGTCCGAAGATGTCTAGTTTCTTGTCAACATCTAACTTTCCAACCCAGTTCTCCTCCTGTAACCATCTCCAAAGTTGAATTGGGAAGGTTGAGGCACTAGGACTCAGAAAAAAGTTACCATCATCGGCTTGCTGCAATGGCGTTATCCTGTGGTTCTTGTCATATACCTTAGAAAATGTAGGTGAGAATTTCCAGTTGATATTCCAGGGTTTTTCAACCCCTCCTATGGTATGTTCACCCGCAAGTAAAAAGTTTGTAACAGAGCGTTCGGTATAGGTCAAGGCATTTTTCTGAAGGGGCTCTAAACCACCACCGGTACCGTCTTGTGAAATCACCTGGTCGAAAAATCCGGCAGTCGACTCACCATTCTGTATATGAAGGGCATTGAATTTAAATTTTGAATCTGAAGTTTTAAAAACAATACCGGCAAGTCCATTCAGTATAATATTGTTAAGGCCTTCCTGTCCATTTGAGATCAACACCTCTTTCAGATCAACATCTGAAGCATCGTTGTTGTTTCTAATAAAACCACCATCAACACGGTTCTCATAGAATGTGGTCTGGTTCTTATAAGAGAATGAAGTCTGGTATCCGATTTTATTATCTCCCAAATCATATTGATTCCCGAGCGTAAATCCTAAATCGTAATTCAATCCACTGGTTTCCTGTTTTGCCCGCAGCTCCTTTGAGAAACCATCAGACAATCGTGTTAACAGATCCCGATTATCAAAAGTTCCGGGAATTGGCTGATAACGGTTTATAGGCAAATCCCTGTCACCATTATCATATCCGAAGAAATCGGAATTACTACCCTCATAGGTGAGATATTGATCATTAAAGTGCATATCCGGATTATAGCCTGTACCAACTGAAATAGAGGCTTCGGAAGAGGTCGGGAAATCCTTGGTCACTATATCGACCACACCTCCGGTAAAATCGGCAGGATATTCAGCCGAAGCCGATTTGATCACAATGACATTATCAAGGATTCCTGTAGGGAACAGATCCATCTGAATGGTATTCCTGTCTGGGTCTAATCCCGGTATATCTACACCATTCAGAATAGACTTTGTATAACGGTCACCCAAACCACGTACATATACATACTTCCCGCCTTGAACCGAAACTCCGGGTACATTCTTAACAGCTCCGGCAACATCACTTGCTCCGGTTTTCTTTATGGATTGGGCTGAGAGTCCATCCAGCATATTAGCCGAATTTTTCTGAAATGATAAAACGGCACTTTCGGTATTACGCTTAACCGAAGTGGTGATGACGACCTCGTCAAGGGAATTGGTTTGCAGGGTTACATCAACCGTTTCGTCCTGTCCGGCCGTGATGACTACATCAGTAATCTCCAGGGTATCATAGCCTACAAAAGAAAATACAAGTGTATAAGTACCTGCCTCCAGGCTTAAGCTATATTTCCCATCAAAATCTGATGTGGTTCCCGTTGTTGTTCCTTTAACAACAACATTGGCAAAAGCCAGGGGTTCGCTAAATTCACCATCCATAATGGTACCTGTAACCTGTCCTTCCTGGGCCCAAGCCACAGATATGAATAGCAAACAGCTTAAAACGGCAAATCGTTTAAAAATTTTAATCATTGTTACTGTCAACTGATGAAGTGATTGCTTCAGTATTTAATGTGCGGGTGGCTAAAGTGACATCAAGTTGAATGTCCTTATCAGCCGTTACTTTTACGTCATCAATTTCCAAAGTCTTGTAGCCCGCAAAACTGAATACCAATGTATAATTCCCGGGTTTTAGATCGATAGAATACATGCCATCAAAATCTGACGCAGTCGTTGAAGACGTTCCTATGATCTGGATATTTGTAAAGGCAAGAGGCTCATTGAAATCACTATCGATTACTGTCCCGGAAACATGACCAGTCTGCGCCAGCATGGTTGACGAACTTAAAATGAATATTAAAACGGTTATCGACTTAAGGAAAATTTTCATGATGTCTGTTTTAAAAACCTTCAAAAAAGGAAGGGTTTATAAATTATTAATAGATTAAGTTGATCTTAGAAGCCCAGCGCCCCTGCAACATTCGAATATGTCCATGACAACAAACTGGTATTGGCTCCAACAGTCTGATTCCCTTCGGTTACTGCAGTGGCTTCTGTACCAAATCCTGTAACCATTACATTCTCAGCCTTATTGACAAAAATGTCTTCAACATTCGTTACTCCGGCAGGAAGTACTATTTCCCAATTAGAAAATGTGAGATCCCCATTGTTGTAATTTGTGGCCACACCGTCGTTATCCAGTTCTACGTCTGAACCATCTTTAAAACCATATGCAAAGATGTTATTTGACATACCCTGTGCGTTAGAGCGGTAATCGGCATACTCCCCGTTGTCGGTGTTAAGGTTTCCGATCAGGGTTAAATTCTGAAGTGTGAATTGTCCGTTGGAAGTCCCTTCAGGACCATCAACCTCAAGGGCATGATCTGAAATATCTCCCAATACGACTACGGCATTGTCAATTGTTCCGGAATAGGCCTGGTCGATATCAAGAGCGTCGTCACCCTGTGCCCATACTAACAGGTTAGTAGCATTTACGGTTCCGCCAAAGAATTCGATGCCATCATCTACATTGGCAACAATCTCAACATTGTCAATTACAGTTCCGTTACCTACACCACCGAGTGTTAAACCATTGATCTCGTTTCCTTCACCAATCAGGGCTCCACCATGACGTATAGAAACATATTGTATTACTCCTGAATCGTCTGCTGTATCATCGCCGCCATAAAGTCCGAATGTATCATCAGCCGGAATACCTTCGATCTGTAATTCTGAAACATCACCTGAGAAGGAGCAAGGTGCATTACCTAAAACAATAAGTCCACCCCAAAGCCCACGATTGCTTTCATCCAGGTTAGTTCCTGCCGTTTCACCAACTTCTATGTTATCGCTTGTTGAGGTAAAAATGATTGGCTGAGTTGGAGTTCCAACAGCCATTAATTTTGCGTCTC
>JABDPU010000042.1 GCA_013042625.1 Flavobacteriaceae bacterium
AGTCCGGCTTGTTCCTTTAAATCGGAGAGATTAATCGATTTTTCCTTTTTCAATATCTCGAAAATCGCCTTTTCGTTATCACTCAGTTGAAGTGGTTTTTTCTCTGGTCGCATCTGCGGGAAGAAGAGTACATCCTGGATACTCTGACTATCAGTCATAAACATAGTTAACCGATCTATGCCAATACCAATCCCTGAGGTTGGAGGCATCCCGAATTCGAGTGCACGAATGAAATCCTGATCGATAAACATAGCTTCATCATCTCCTTTTTCACTCAGTTTAAGCTGATCTTCAAAACGCTCGCGCTGATCGATCGGATCATTCAATTCTGTATAGGCATTGGCTAATTCCTTACCGTTTACCAAAAGTTCAAATCGTTCGGTTAAACCGGGTTTAGTCCGGTGTTTTTTGGTAAGCGGACTCATTTCCACCGGATAATCGATGATAAATGTGGGCTGAACATAGTGAGGCTCACAGGTCTCTCCAAAGATCTCGTCTATCAACTTGCCCTTACCCATGGTTTCATCAATCTCGATCTCAAGTTTTTTAGCAATCTCCCTGACTTCATCTTCCGATTTATCGTGAAGGTCATAACCGGTATGTTCTAAGATGGCATCCAATATGCCTACCCGGGGATAAGGTACTTTATAATCGATGACAGTGTCTCCCATTTTTACTTCAGTAGTTCCATGTAAATCCATGGCAACTTTTTCCAGAAGCTGCTCGGTCGATTCCATCATCCAGTGATAATCCTTGTAAGCCACATACATTTCCATAACCGTAAACTCGGGATTATGGGTGCGGTCCATACCCTCATTCCTGAAGTCTTTAGAGAATTCGTAAACCCCGTCAAAACCACCGACGATTAATCTTTTCAGATAGAGCTCATTCGCAATCCTAAGGTAAAGAGGAATGTTCAATGCATTATGATGCGTCATAAATGGCCGTGCTGCAGCTCCTCCGGGAATTGGTTGTAAAATAGGGGTTTCCACCTCAAGAAAGCCCATATCATTATAGTAATTCCTGATGGTATTCATGATCTGTGTTCGCTTGACAAACACATCCTTAACATGAGGATTCACCACCAGGTCCACATAGCGCATCCTATATCGCTGTTCAGGATCGGTAAAGGCATCATAGACCTTGCCTTCAGCATCAGTTTTTGGCAGTGGAAGGGCTCTTAGGGTTTTACTGAGAAGAGTAAAATCCTTTACCATAACGGTTTGTTCGCCCACCTGGGTGGTAAAAAGCTCACCTTCTATCCCTATAAAATCACCTATATCAAGGAGTTTTTTATACAGGTCGTTGTACTTCGACTTATCTTCTCCCTGGCATATCTCATCACGATTAAAATAGACCTGGATGCGTCCTTCACTGTCCTGGAGTTCGGCAAATGATGCTTTACCCTGAATACGCCGTGACATCAGGCGTCCCGCAATCTGAACCCGTTTACCTTCTTCAAACTGATCCTTCAATTGTTTGCTCGTATGACTTATCTCATACGCTTCAGGTGGATATGGATTAATACCCATCTCCTTGATTTTTTGAAGTTTTTCACGTCTGACTATCTCTTGTTCAGAAAGCTGCATATTCTGCTGTTTATTTTGGCAAAATTAAACTTTTTAGATCGAATCACATAAGGGCAATTTCACATTTAATCTGGCAGGGAGATTCAAATAAATCAAGGGAATAAAATTATCTCCCAAATATGACTAAAATCATAGGTTAAAACTTTGATCCTGCGTTATTTTATGCTGTCTTAATGAACACTATTATTTTTCCCCTTTGAGGAAGGGGTTTTTATTATTAAATCTTTAACCTAAAAACTAATACGATGAGGAATTTATTGATGAGTGTGTTAATAGTGTTCGTTGTTCTGGGCAATAGCAGGGCTCAGGAAATAGCACCATATATCAAAGTAGGAGAATCAACAGAATCATTAAAATCTGTTTCCGATGAGGTGATCAGTGCTTTAAAGGACAATGGATTTCTGATTTTAGGCTCCTACAATCCGGCCAAAAAAAGCAATTTAAAGGTAATTGTATTCACCCGATCTGATGTTACAAGTAAAGTGATTAAAGTTTTGGATCGCGGTGCATTGGCGGCACCTTTTAAAGTCGGATTGGTTTCCGAAGAAGGAAAAGTCACAATCTCCTACACCAATCCAGATTATATTTTCCGGGCCTACCTGAGGGATAACTATAATTCTTATAAAACCACATTTACGGGATTCGCGGCGGATATTAAAAAAGCATTATCACCATTAGGATCTGAATTTGTGCCGTTCGGTGGAGGTGTCAAGGCTGATAAACTTAAGAAATATCACTACAAGATTATGATGCCGTATTTTACAGATCCTGTTGAATTGGCTGAATTCTCATCTTTTGAAGACGGATTGAAAATAATTAAGGAAAATTTGAGCTCCAATAAAGGAAACACTAAACTGGTTTATGAATTGGTTTATAACAAAGCCGAAGTGGCGGTATTTGGAGTTGGACTCCTCGATCCTGAAGAAGGGGAAGGGCACTTTCTCCCAAAAATTGGTGAGAAGCATGTGGCCGCATTGCCATATGAAATGATTTTACAGGGTAATCAGTTAACCATGTTACACGGTAAATACCGGATAGCATTGCACTGGCCCGAATTAACTATGGGTACATTTATGAAAATTATGAGCACTCCGGGAGACATTAAGGACGCCTTAGAAGACCTGAGTGAAATAGAATAAGATATTGGGTTAGTCTCATTTCGTTTTTTAACAAAGAAACCAACATAGTGGAAGTCGCAGAGCGATCTTCGTTATGTTGGTTTCGGCTTTTAAGGGTAATTGAACCTCGATTAATTATTTTGAAGGCCCTTTTTTAATTTCACCAATGATCTTGAGGATCTTGCGGCTCTCCCGGGCATTAGAGATCACTGTAATCGATTTAGAAAATTTCCCGATCCGTTTTGTGTCATAATTCACCTCGATCTGCGCCGTTTCGCCCGGTAGGACCGGAGAATCCGGTGCACTGGCAACAGTGCAGCCGCAAGAGGTTTTGATATCGGAAATCACTACAGGTGAATTTCCTGTATTGGTGAAGCTGAATGCACGCAATCCATTCTCGCCCTGCATTACCGCTCCGAAATCAATGGTTTCTGTTTTGAACGTGAGTTCCCCCAGGGCTTCATCCTGTGCATATATGCTGAAAGATGAGAGGAACAGGCTCAGGCACAATATCAGACTTACAACTGCCGATGAGGCGATTTCTTGATTAATTGTTTTGATTTTCATGATAAATAAAGTTTAAGTTTTACCCTCCAAACTTCACCATATGATTTCGGAATTAATCAGATTCCGGGTTGGAATTAAGGACTAGACCCCCGGTTGAAATTAAAAATAATAAGCGTAACTATTTGTTAAACAAAGACTTGACCTCCTGCCTGGATTGGACTCCCATTTTCTTGTAGATGCTGTTGATATGAGATTTTACAGTGCTTACACTAACAAACATCGCTTCGGCAATGTCTTTATTGGTGTTATCGGAAAGGATATGTTCCAGAATTTTTTGTTCCTGAGGTGTTAATGAAGCTTTGGTACTGCTATTTTTTCGGGATTTCCTAAATCGCAATTTGAAAAGGGTGATAAAATTGATCAGAATTGAGATTCCAAGAATGATATAAAGCAACCATAACCATTTCGATCCCGAACGGCCTTGGTCGATAGCAAATCTGTCTGCTGCCAGTTCCGTTCTGTACTGATCGCTTAAGTCTGAGTCGGGATAATTAAGATTGAGTTTATTCTCCAGATTGCCATAGAATGCATTGTCCTTCAGATCACTGAGATAATAATCATAATAATCTGATGACCTGTCACTCAAAAATTCGTAGATGTACAGCTCCGCCAGTGGTTCCTCAAGATTCATCCCAAATTCCTGGAGGTTTGTAAACCATTTTTTAGTATTTAAACGGGTGTTGGCTGAGGAACGAATCTCACTCAGGGCATATCGCATATGTTCTTTTAATGAATCGATCCTGATTAGCGCCATAGCCGATTCATTAGAAGATTTTACATCACAAAACATCTCATTCTCAAATCCGAAAGGGAAACTGATGCTATCGGTATTTTTGGCCAGGAAGAGCACCTCCCGGCTATCCGGACAATGTCCTGAAAAGTGATTCAAACCATTTCCATTTTCGCAATTGTCGACGTGAACGCGATATATCTGATGCTTGTCTTCAAGCTGATTTCCACTGAATTCGAAATGTCCACTGCTATCTGCCTTGATCCTCGCGATGATCTGCTCTGAATATATACCAGATAACTTTCGGTAGTCATCTATAACCGACAGGTAGATATCACCATCATATGAATTGGTATCGACCCATCCCGAAAAGGAGTACTGCGCATCTGCGAGCCAGCATACCAAAAAACATAGGATTAATAGTGTTCGTTTCACATAACGAATCTACTATATTTTGATCAAAATGGGGGCTAATATTCTTTAAGTGGTTGTTTTGTAACATTATATGGACTTTGTCGACCTATAGTCGCATCATCAATCAAAATATATTTTATGAGTTTTTGGCGAGTTTTATTAGCTATTTTTTTTCCACCCCTGTCTGTCCTTGACAAAGGATGCGGATCTATTTTAATTGTTTTCTTACTCTGGCTTTGCGGCTGGGTACCGGGAGTTATTGCAGCTCTGGTAATTCTAAATAATCCGGATCGGTAGGGGTTATTCCTTCATAGTGGTAATAAGATAAAATGTATCTTTGTCCAGCAATAAAAAATCATATAATGATAAAATTTCTTCGACTGGCATGCCTTCTACTTGCCTTGGTATTTCAAAGTTGCATTGTAACAGAAAGCATGATTGTTAATGAAGATGCTTCAGGAGAATTTGAGGTGACTTACGATCTGTCAAATATGTCAGAATTCATTGGCAATATAATGCCACCCAGTGATTCGGGGAATGACGACATGGACTATGATGAATATGATGAGAATGAAGTCGAAGAAGAAACCGATGAGTCAGAGTTCAAGAACGATGATTTCGATGAGTCTGAAGAAGCAGGAGAGGTGGTTGATACCCTTATAGTATTCGATGATCTTTTTGTTCAGTATCAAGACAGTATTGCCGCATTGCCCGAAAAGGAGCAAAAAGCATTGGAAAACTTGCGTGGTATGTATGTAAGAATGAATATCAATGAGCCTGAAAAACTGTTCAAGATGGGTATTGGTATGCCCTTTAAATCATTTGATGAACTTAAGGATATTCAGAAGCGTGTAAAAGAAGCTCGAGATTTGAATTCAAAGGATTCTGGTGTTGATCAAATGACTGAGAATTCACCGTTTAGCGGACTCATGGGAAATGAAGATGATGATGTTCGTTATGAATGGTCAGCTCATTCATTTTCCCGGACAACGGTTGTGATGAGGGAAACAGACAGCATTGCTAATGCTATTAAGGAAATGGAACAAAGCGATAGTGAATTCAATGAAAGCTTTAAAGAATCCTCCTATATCATATCTTATTCCTTTCCAAAGCGAATTAAATCAACTTCCGTTGAAGGAGCAGTGATTTCTGAAGATCGAAAGAGCATTACCTATAAGGCAAGCTGGTTCAATTTTATTGCAGATCCAAGGTTATTGGATATTATGATCGAGTTCGAAAATGAATAGGAAGGTCGAAATACAGGATCTTGGGTTAATGGACTACAAAGACTGCTGGGATTATCAGGAGGCTTTGTTCAAAGGCATAGTGGATATCAAGATCAGAAATAGGAGGGAAGACGCCAACCTCGATACACCCAATTATTTTCTTTTCGTTGAACATCCTCATGTGTATACTCTTGGTAAAAGTGGTGATAAGAGTAATTTACTTCTGAATGAGGCCCAGCTAAAAGCTAAGAATGCAGCCTATTATAAGATTAACCGTGGTGGTGACATAACCTATCACGGTCCCGGGCAGATTGTCGGGTATCCAATCCTGGACCTGGAAAATTTCTTTACCGATATTCATAAGTATTTGAGATTGCTGGAAGAGATGATTATTCTCACTTTGGGCGAATACGGACTGAAGGCCGAACGTTCTCCCGGTGAAACCGGTGTATGGCTGGATGTTGGCACTCCATTCGCCAGGAAAATATGCGCCATGGGAGTCAGGGCATCTCGATGGGTGACCATGCATGGCTTTGCTTTGAATGTGAATGCTGACCTGGGATATTTCGATAATATCATTCCCTGTGGAATACGGGGCAAGGCCGTGACTTCATTGAATGTAGAATTGAACAAGGAAAAGGTAGATATGAATGAAGTTAAGCTAAAATTAAACCAACATTTCGCCACATTATTTGAAGCAGAAATGCATATTAAGACACCGATATTATGAATTTAGGAGCCTGGGTTGCAATTGCAGTAGCAATTTTTATCGCCATTTATGCCGGTAATAAAGTAGCTAATAAGAACAACAAAGAAGAATAAAAATAGAAGCGCCGGAGAACAATTAAACTCCGACGCTTCAAGAAGATAAGGGGACTTATCCTTTAGGTAGCCGTTCAAATCTTTCTGAAAACTACCCTTCTGTTTTGCGACTTGCCATCTGATGTATTATTATCAGCAACCGGTTCACTTTCTCCTTTTCCATCTGTTTCAAGACGATCACCGGAAATCTTATAAATATCTATTAAAGCCTGACGAACCGAATCTGCACGGTCTTTAGACAATATCATATTCGTCTCTTCTGTGCCGTCAGCATCGGTATGGCCTTCAATAGTTAGCCTTATACTTTCATCCTGCATCAGTACCTGTGAAATCTGCCTGATAATGCCATAAGACTGCGGTTTGATTTTTGCCGATCCCGAATCAAACAAAATTCCATTAGTAGAGATCTGGCCTTCAGACATAAGCTTACGACGCAAATCAACCCCGCCTTCTGCTATTTTTAAATTCTGAATGAAAACCTGCTCTTTACCATCCTTAACATATAAGGTTCCAATTTTTAAGTTTTTCAAAACCGCACCAGGCGCAATGAATTGTGGTATGTCAACATATTTTTTCTGATTGACCCAAAGGCGAAATCTTCGTTTATTTACGGCAATGGAAATATGTGGCCTGTTTAATACTTCCTCACGTATATCTGCAGAAACAACATTGTTGATCACATATGCCCTGGAGAGGTAATTTGTAACACGAATGCCAATTGGATGATACTGACAAAAGGGTAATCGAACTTCAGCAAAATTTGATCCTTTTTTGAAACCGTCATTATCGTCAAGAATTAAAATAAGAATAGAAGAAGAGCTTGTTTTACTGTCTAATCCATTGGTCAGCAAGTCAAATTCAATAGTATACTCTTCGGGTAAAGGTTCATTTAAAAGAGGAATATAATAGATATTATATCCTGACAACAACGTAAACCAGTTGCCTTCTGCCTTATTCAGCCTAACCACTTCGCCTGAACCATTGGTATTCCATTTGGAAGGAAAATCACCTATAAAGTCCTGTGAGAAATCATCGAAATAAAGTAGTTTGTCGCCAGGCACATAATCGAACTTACTGTAAATTTCAAGGTTGTCGGAAACGTTTTCAGCTTCTTCAATTGATCCGGAATCACTACTTTCATTATCCGAACCCGAACCGGCTGCTGTATCTTCTTCTTCGTCGGATGCGGGATCGTCAGAATCACCTTCACCGGTTTCACGCTTTCCTTCTGTCAGCAATTTTTTGGCGGTTTTGAGGCTATAGGCAAGCGCTTTTTTAGCCCGATTCATTTGAAGGGTGGCTTTGCCTTGTTTTAAGATTCCGGCACCTTCAATATCTCCCAGGACATCGGGAGCACTGGCCGACAAGAGGTTAAGATCTTGAACTGCATTTTCCAGAATATATATATCGGCCTCAGTTAAGGGCTTGCCTGCTTCAGCATAGCCATCATACATATATACCTTATCGTAAAGATCAAAAGATTCTCTTACAAATTGATCGACACTGGATATCCCTACTCGACCAGATGGTCGTTTTAGTTTTTTGGTTTGGGCAAACGATAATGGAAGGACAAACAGGACAATAGCCATAAAGACCAGTCCCCCCTTCAGATTTACTGAATTCATAATTTTGTTGATTAACAGCATATTCATTGACCAACCATAAAATGGTTAATTCAAGAGCAGTGGGGCTGACCGAAATGATCGATGCTGTTGTTAGTTATTTAAATAGGGAGTATGGTAAATGTAGAAATTAATTGACTAAAAGTCAATCGACTAAATCAATTTTTTTTGTACATCACAATAGTATTGGTCTCACCGCGCACAATGAATTCCAAATTTCTGTCGGCATCTGCATTATCGAGATCCAGTGTTGAATTGCCATATACAGGGAAGTTTTCTATGGGTTCTGCCTGGCTGTCAAAGAGATAAGCCTTCTGTGATTGCAGGTCTGTACAGCTGACATATATCTTGTCATTGATGTAATGAATTCTCGGCTCTGTATATTGTCCGAAATCCAGTTCAACACTTTTCTGTTTAATGTCGAGTTCATTTTCATCCAGAGTAACGAGAGTCTTTGATGTAGCGAAAATCTTGTGATCTTCTGAAAGGTTCAGATCAGAGCGTTTAACCTTCCCCTGCTGGTCAATCTGGACCAGTTGTCCGTCTGCTGTCGTTGTTAAAAATGTATTCCTATACAGAAAAACAGGGTTTCCGGAAAACTCGAATTGCTCCTGCACACCTACACGGATTGTACCTCTCCGATTTAGTATGCGGAAACGTTTTCCGGCGCCAAAAACGATATAATCCTTATTACCTATTCTGAAATGTTTTGGCTGGGTTTTAACCGATAGCGAACTTGAATATTGAAATCCTCTGACGAAGCGTGCATTCCGATCGTACATCAGCAAATCGTTGTCCTGGGTAACCAGAAATCGAAACCTGCGATTGTTATCATAGTCAAAAACAGAAAGCGGTTGTGTGATCCGTTCTCCAAATTTCATAGGGAAAGGGGACACATGGTTGCCATTGCGATCAATTACATAGACCCTGTAAGGTGTAGCAAAGGCGAGCTGAAGTCGGCCATTTCGGTATAGGTCTACCTGTTCGATACGTCCTAAAACATTTCCAATCAGTTTTTTCTTCCAAAGGATTCTCCCCGTATTCGAAATCAAATACAAATTATTGTTGACATCTTGTACAACTATATCCCTTTGTTTAGTCCGATGATTGATCACGAATTGTGGTGGCATTATTATATCAGCTTCCAGTTCGGTACTGAATACTTCAGAAATACCACTTGTCACATCCCGTTGCCTGTGTTTCTTTATCACTCCGTTGAAATGTGAAAAACCTATGTCCTGGACAAACTGAAAGGCAGATAATTGATATTCTCCTGTTGGAACCGCGGCCATACTGTTATTGAACCATCCCGATAAAACGGTTTTTAATTTGTCTGATTTGCAAACCAGCGTCAGGCTTGAGGCATCACCCAGTTGGGAGGCACATGCCTGGTATGCTGAAGAAGCCCCTAGCGTGGTCCCGTTCTGATAGGCTGCTATTGTGTTTTGTATGCTCTCTTCAGTAGGTCCGAAGACGAAAAAATCGCCCAGTTCGGCATAGTAATTCAGATTCCCTGCCTTAATAAACGGATCAAATACCTGGATAAAAAGTTCAGGTTCACCAAATGCAATAATATCTATTGTTCGGTAGGTTGATTGTACCTCGAGATGATTTCTTAATGCTTCCCTTGTGGCCTGCCCATCAATGGTTTTAACTGATAATAATGATCCCTCTTCAAAATATATCTCGCCTACCTCACTTATTGTTTGAAAAAGCTCGGAGTTAAATAATGAATCCAGTGGTCGACTTCTGTAAGGTTGAAGTGCTTCTGAAAATTGTTGAAAATCATTATAGGTAAAACTTAAAATCCCATCGGCATTTCCGGGAGCTACATTTTGTATAGTTGTTTCCTGGGGAAAGTTATTCTCGAATACCCTAAGCAATTGAGATATGGAATCGTTTGCATAGGTCACACCCGAGAACAATACCTCTTCTGAATTAATCTGGGTTTCAATCAACGATTCATTTGAAAAGCCCTTGTCAAAATCTTTGAGTAGTGCTTCCCCTAAACGATTGGATGGGTTGTTTCTTAAAATTATGGAGAAAGGCTTGTCACCATCCGAAGCATTTAGCAGGGATCTTAGTTTTTCATTCGCTTGAGGTTGGATCATGTCTAATAATTTCCCTGAACTGGATCCAATAAAGAAACTGTCAATTACCGTATTCGGGAATTGAAGGGAATCGGGTATACCATTAATAAACAGGCTGTCCTTAAGTCGTGTGGCAAAGGAATAACTCAGGCTGTCATTCGTCTTGTCCATCCACAGGACAATACTATCGGTAGTATTAAGATCTTCCAGCCGTTCATAAATCACATCATAAGGAGGAATCGTAAGAAGATTATTTATCAGGTCATTATTCCTGATATCGCTTCTCGTGTTTTCGAGGTCATAAATAGTAAGAACTACATCGGTATTCTCCGGAACGAGTTCAAGAAGGCTGTTCGTCGATTTGTCAGAGGGATTACACCCATAAATCAGCAACATGACCAACAACGGGAAGAGTCTTTTCATGAGGGGTTTTGATCGATGACGGTTCTTCTACAAATATAGCCTAAAATTGAAAAGAAAAACAGGTACTTTGTCGGGAACTTAAACCACCTAACGAATAGATTTTAAAAATCAAGTTTTAGAGGCATTCTGGATTCCGAATCTTCAAATATTGATTAGTCAAATCCTAAATCAAAATCGGCAACTGTCAAACCAACCAAAACCGCTATAATACCTCCAAATATAAGAAATGCAGTACCATAATCCCTTGTGTTTTCTCGATCTGCACTCTTAAGTTTGATTTGGTCAATCACATTTTCATCTAAGGCAGTTGTTTGTTCCTGGAATCGTTTAGTAGTGATACCTACATAATCGTTTCCCTCTTTTTTGATTAAATCAAATTTTGAAGCCTTGCCATCAACCATTGTTACTTTTGCGGGAGACTGCTTTTCGGCGGCTTCCTCAAGAGTATGGTTGCCTGTATATACGGCACAACTTTGGAAAATCATTAAAATACTAAAGAAGAGCGCCAACTGCTTATTTAAAGTTTTCATGACACTGGTTTTTGGGATAACTAAGAGGTTAAGAAATCCTCCGGAGAATTCCTATGAGATTCATCATATGAGTATACAGAATTAAAAATCCAGTTTAAGTTGCTCTGGGAGCAATCGGAATGACAGTCGATGATATTTTGTTGACCCATATTTTTTCAGGGCTTCTCGATGCCGGACAGTTGGATAGCCTTTATTACTGATCCAGTCGTAATCCGGGAATTCATCATGTATCTTTTTCATATAATCGTCGCGGTAAGTTTTGGCCAAAACGGATGCCGCTGCAATGTTCATATATTTTCCATCACCTTTTATTACTGTTTCATATGGAATGTCTCCGAACTGTTTAAACCGGTTTCCATCAACAGAAATAAATTCTACAACAGGTAACTGCTCTATTGCATGGTGCATGGCCAATATTGATGCATTCAGGATGTTGATCTTATCGATAGTCGCAGGCCATATATGTGCAACCCCATAGCTAACGGCCTGTTCTTCAATGATGGGTCTTAAAACCTGACGCTTCCTTTCACTAAGTTTTTTAGAGTCGTTGAGCATGTCATTGCTGAAGCCTTCCGGCAGGATAACAGCAGCAGCAGTGACAGGCCCTGCCAGACAACCACGTCCCGCTTCATCGGTTCCGCATTCAAGGAAGAATTCTGAATATTTTAACTTCAGCATTTAAATAAATTAAGGTGGCCCGGCGTTATTCATTGTAATCCTTGCAAAACGGAATTGCAGCACCGGATAAATTACTATTTTTGCCCCAAACAGCTTCGGCTTACAAGGTTAAAAAATATTTATGAACCGAATCCTCCTATTTATATTTTTTCTGAGTCTGGCAATGCCAATATTCGGGCAGGATAAACCGGTTCAGGGCAATGTTCCGAAGAATCTTGATCCTAAATTTTCAGATTCTCTGAATCAAGGTCAGAGAGGAAGTAGGAGTACATCGAACAGGAATGTAAAGAATCTCGACGCGAAAATTGAAGATTACAAGATCATAAGTCGTGAAAATGACACCACCTATCTGGATACTACCCTGACCATATTTAAGGATTATAAATTCAATTATTTACGGCGTGATCGTTTCGATCTGGTTCCATTCTCCAATATCGGACAAACTCATAATACACTCAGCTTTGATTTACGCAGCGATGAAATGATGCCATTATTTGGTGCCCGGGCCAGGCATTTCAATTTTATGGAAGCTGACGACATCAATTATTATCATGTGCCCACACCTCTGACGGAGCTTATGTATAAAACGGCATTTTCGCAGGGCCAGGTATTAGATGCTTTTTTTACTGTGAATACCTCGAAGCACTTCAATTTTTCAGTGGGTTATAAAGGGCTGAGGTCATTGGGGAAGTATCAACATATTCTGACAAGTACCGGGAACTTCAGGTTCACTTCCAACTACAGAACAAAAAATGACAGATATAGGATGAGGGCTCATATTGTGGCCCAGGACCTGTTGAATGAGGAAAATGGAGGCTTAAGAGATGAGGATATTATAAATTTCGAATCAGGGAACCCTGAGTTTCTCGATCGCGGTGTTTTCGATCCCTTATTTGAAAATGCGGAAAGTGTATTGGAAGGGACCCGATATCATCTTGAACATGAGTATGACCTTATCAAGCAGCAGGATTCAATCCGAAATAATAGCCTGACGATTGGAAATGTGATTTCTTACACTGATAAATTCTATGAATACCGGCAGACTGCTGCCAATGATGTTTTTGGTGAGGCTTTTGAATCTGAAATCAATGAGCGAACCAAGCTGGAAGATTTCTATGCAGAAGCAAACTCCAGTTATTCGAGTAAAACCATAGGAGAATTAAAAGCCAGGATCGGATATCGATCTTTTAATTATGGGTATGATCAGCTGGTCCTTATCGAAGGGCAGCAAATAGATAACAGGTTGAAGGGTGATGTGGTTCTTGCCGGAGGTGGATACAAGAATCAGATCGGAAAGCTTAAGCTAAAAGGTGATTTTGGAATCATGCTAAGCGGTGATTTTAGTGGAAACTATCTGGATGCGAATGTAAGCTTTGATTTAAATGATGATGTCGCTGTTGGGGCTTCCCTTAATTTGAATTCACGCGCACCTAATTATAATTATCTTTTGTATCAGAGTGACTACCTGAATTATAACTGGCAGAATGATTTCGAGAATGTAAAGAGTAAGAAACTGGCATTTCAAATGAGGTCGAAAAAATGGATTGACCTGGATGTCGATTATACTTCAATAGATCAGTATACCTATTTTACTAAAAACGCCGATGGCGTTATAAAACCCTTTCAGACCCCGAAGGCGGTTAATTATTTCAGGATTAAATTGGCGCGTGAGATCAGCTTTGGCAAGTTTCATTTAATGAATACGATTCGTTACCAATCGGTTATTGACGGAGAAGGGATTTTTAATGTTCCTGAACTTATTAGCAGGAATACCTTTTATTATGCCAATCATTTTTTCAAGAATAATGCATTGTATTTACAAACCGGAATCAACTTCACTTATTTCAGTCAGTATAATATGAATGCTTATGATCCTGTGTTATCTGAGTTTTATATTCAGAATGAAACTGAGTTAGGAGGTTTTCCATTGCTTGACTTCTTTATTAATATAAAGGTTAGGCAAACACGGGTTTTCTTAAAGGCCGAGCATTTTAATTCGGCATGGACGGGGTACAATTATTATTCAGCTCCAAATTATCCCTACCGGGATTTCACAGTAAGGTTTGGATTGGTATGGAATTTTTTCTTATAATTTTTGTATATTTACGATTCTCTAATCACACCATTTTCAAGAACTTATAAACAAGCCCGAAAAAAAGTTTAAAAATTTTTCGCAGAAGGTTTGTTAGTATAATAATTGGTTATATATTTGCAGCCGCTAAAGACCGAAACGGTATTAGCAAAGCAAATAAAAACGTTCTAAGACATATTGAAATTGACAGCGTAAGAATTAGCCGGAAACGGTTAATTCAACAGAGAATAAACCATCATGAGTACTTTGGAAAATTCCATAGTTGTTAAACTTTTTTAAGAAACAACAATGAAGAGTTTGATCCTGGCTCAGGATGAACGCTAGCGGCAGGCCTAACACATGCAAGTCGAGGGGTAACAGGAAAAGCTTGCTTTTCGCTGACGACCGGCGGACGGGTGAGTAACGCGTATACAATCTACCTTTTGCTAAGGGATAGCCCAGAGAAATTTGGATTAATACCTTATAGTATATAGCTACGGCATCGTAATTATATTAAAGGTTACGGCATAAGATGAGTATGCGTCCTATTAGCTAGTAGGTGTGGTAACGGCACACCTAGGCAACGATAGGTAGGGGCCCTGAGAGGGGGATCCCCCACACTGGTACTGAGACACGGACCAGACTCCTACGGGAGGCAGCAGTGAGGAATATTGGGCAATGGACGGAAGTCTGACCCAGCCATGCCGCGTGCAGGAAGACTGCCCTATGGGTTGTAAACTGCTTTTATACAGGAAGAAACATCTCTACGTGTAGAGATTTGACGGTACTGTAAGAATAAGGATCGGCTAACTCCGTGCCAGCAGCCGCGGTAATACGGAGGATCCAAGCGTTATCCGGAATCATTGGGTTTAAAGGGTCCGTAGGTGGAT
>JABDPU010000046.1 GCA_013042625.1 Flavobacteriaceae bacterium
ATGTTAATCATGGCATAGGTGACCAAAAAGAAAAGTGTTACCAATGGTGCAACTGCATTGATATTCCGAAGTAACATGGTGCCAAAAATCAATATACCGGTTACAATCATCGCGTTTCTGGGTTGTCCGCTTCTACTGGTCCCTGCCAGGAATTTTGAATAGGGCAGAACCCTGTGTTCACCCATGGCATATAGTATTCTGCTTGATCCTACAAGCGATGCCAGGGCAGAGGAAAAGGTAGCGCCAAGAATTCCAGCTATAATCAGTGGCCCGTTGAAGGCCTTTTCTACTATGATATTATAATTGGTGAGTAGTTCTTCTTCCGTAGCTGTCTTAGCCAGCCAGAATGCCAGTATCATATAAATAATAAAACTCACACCTATGGCCCAAAGGGTTCCAACCGGGATACTTCGCTTAGGATCCTTAAGTTCACCAGACATATTTGCTCCGGCCATAATTCCTGTTGCTGCTGGAAAGAAAACGGCAAAAACAACCCAGAAGGAACTGCCGCCAAAATCATTTTCAACCGATCCCTTAAACGTTCCCCATTTTACAGCATCCTGCAAGGGAATTTCCATAGATCCATGATAGGCTGCAAGGACAATGGATATCAACGAGAGCACAATAACTCCCATGATTATAAATTGTGTTTTTATAGCCAGGTTTGCGCTTATATATGCTATGGTGATCAATACTCCAAATACAGCCAGGTCGACCAGGAATGGATCATGAGCCGGGAAAATTCCCAGCCAGCCTTCTCGAAAACCAAAGATATACATCGTTACCGCCAGGCCTTGTGAGATATATCGAGGGATACCCAAACTACCGCCTACTTCTAAACCCAATGCCTGTGAGATTATGGCATATGCTCCGCCGGCTCCAATCCTGATATTGGTGGTGATGGCCGACATAGACAAGGCCGTACAGAGGGTAATAAGAAATGAAATAATGATGATCAGCCAGGCACCAAGCAATCCGGCATTACCAACGACCCAGCCCATCCGCAGGTACATTATAACTCCCAGGATGGTGAGGAGGGTGGGAGTAAATACTCCACCAAAGGTTCCGAAGGTTTTGATTTGTTTGGTTTGGCCGTTCATTTATTCCAATGCTATTACAATAATACGCAATTCATCAATACACTTTATATTCAATTTATTCCGTTATATTTAATCCTTCAACTCATACAGAGAAAAACCCGGATGAGCATTAATCTTTCTGTAAACAACCAGCCTTATTCCATTGATATTGAAGATGAACAAACGCCTTTATTATGGGTGATCAGGGATCTTTTAAATTTAAAGGGAACTAAATATGGGTGTGGATTATCATCTTGTGGTTCTTGTACCATTCTTGTAGATGGTGAGGCCATACGATCGTGCTCATTCCCTGTTAGCTATGCAGCCGGTAAAAATATAATTACTATTGAAGGACTTGGTAGTCTGGAGAAGCCACATCCTGTTCAGCAGGCCTGGATTGAAGAAATCGTGCCACAGTGTGGGTATTGTCAACCTGGATTTATAATGGCCACTGCAGGCCTTCTAATAAAGAATCCAACGCCAACTGATGAACAAATTGATGAAGAGATCACGAATGTTTGTCGCTGTGCCACTTATTATCGCATGAGAAAGGCGATACATCGTGCAGCTGAAATCGGACTGGAACAAAACAAGGAGGGTCAGTTGGATGAGTAAGGAGAAAAAGAAAATATCCAGACGTCAATTTGTAGTGCGCACAGCCCTGGGTGGAACAGGCCTTCTTGTGGTAGGTGCGTTTGTTTTTAAAAGGCCCATAAGAAGGGCTTTAGCAGAATACGCAGACACGGTTGAATTATTTTACACCGGAAGCACCGACGATCCGCTGATCTGGTTCGAACTCACTTCGGAAAACAATGTCGTCTTTCATTGCCCGAAAGTAGAGATGGGACAAGGTGTATTTACTGGCTTAGCGCAGATTGCCGCTGATGAACTGGAGGTTAGTATGGAACAAATACAGGTAGTCCATGCTGCATCCGCAAGCGGAAATCTCGACCTGTTAAGTACCGGAGGAAGCACCTCAATTTCAAGCTTATGGGAGCCATTACGTGAACTGGCCGCGACCATGCGTGAAATGATCAAAATTGCAGCCGCTGAGAGTTGGGGCGTAGATGTTTCTGAACTATCTGTATCCAATGGTATTATTGCTGCCGGAGTCAATAAGACAACCTATGCCGAGGTAGCCGAGGGGATAACCGATTGGACAATTCCAAGTACACCAGAACTGAAGCCAATGGCTTCTTATAAATTCATTGGAAGGCCGGTTCCCAGAGTTGATCTTATTCCAAAGGTTTATGGTACTCCTATCTTTGGTATGGATGCTCAAATGCCTGATATGCTTTATGGAGCAATTGTAAGATCATCAAAGATCGGGGCCAAGTTTATTGATGCCGATACCAGCGAAGCAGAAGTCATGCCTGGCGTGGTTCAAATAGTTAAAGAGAAAGACTTTGTGGCTGTAGTGGCCAAATCAATGTACCAGGCAGAGGTGGCTAAACGAATGATCAAGGCAACTTGGGAAACCGATAAAGACTGGAATACGGAAGACATTGAAGCTATGATCAGGGTTGGAGAAGGTCATCCGGTTGAAATTCAAAAGGAGGGAAGAGCCGAACGTATTCTTGAAGGTTCCGATAATATTATTTCTGCAGAATATTTTAGTCCGATTGGTGCCCATGCCCAACTCGAACCGAATGGGGCTGTTGCCCATGTTGAGGGCGATAAAGCTACGGTTATAATATCAACCCAGGTTGTTAAGATCACCAGGGACGAAGTGGCGAAGCGCTTAGGCATAAAGAAAAAGAATGTCAATATCATCCCAACCTACTTAGGTGGAGGCTTTGGAAGGCGTTTACATACACCGCATGCAGCGGAGATTGCAGCAATCTCGAAAGCCGTTGGAAAACCTGTGAAATGCTTTTACGATCGAATTGAAGAATTCCAAAATGATACCTTCCGGCCACCGACACATCATCTTTTAAAAGCGGTGCTCAAGGAAAATGGCTTGATTGAAGCCCTTGAGCATAATGTTTCAAGCGGTGATGTATCATATGGCTCAGCTATTACCCCTCCCTTGGTTAATCCAATTATGGGCTCAGATCTGGGCGCATGGCGGGGTGGAATGATCCAGTACAGAGGTATACCTAATTACAGGGCCGTTTCCTGGCGTGTTAAATTGCCTTTCGCCACGAGCTGGTGGAGAGGACTTGGACTTATGGCCAATACGTTTGCTATCGAAAGTTTTATGGATGAACTGGCATGGATTGCAGAAAAGAACCCTGTTGAGTTCCGGCTGCAACAGATACAGGATAATAAACGTGGGCATCGTCTGAAGGAGGTGATCATGGTTGCTGCTGAAAAAGCCAAGTATACAGATACTGTCACGAATGGTAAAGCTATGGGCTTTGCAGCCTCAACTGATGTGAATACACCCTGTGCTCAAATTGTTGAAGTTTCAATAGAGGAAGGGCAGATTAAAGTCCACAAAGTCAGCTGTGTAATGGATCCTGGTATTGTGATAAACCCAAATCAGGTTGAGGCCCAGTGTGAAGGTGCTATCACCATGGGGTTGAGCGCCGCTCTTTATGAAAAAATGTATGTTGAAAAAGGAGAACTCCAACCTGTTTTATATGGTCCGTATCGCATGGCATTGATGAAAGACGCGCCTAGAATTATAGATGTCACCTTACTCGAACATGATACCAAACCAGGTGCGGTTGGTGAACCACCTCTGGGACCAATAGGAGCAGCAATTGCAAATGCTGTTTTCCGGTTAACGGGAAAGCGCCTCAGGCGCATGCCACTTCAGGAGGAACTGGAATCCCTGGAAGTATAATTCTTAAAATTTCATATGATTATTCGACAGTTCATGATTTTTATCATGGGATATCGATTGATGGCAGACTAATTTTGTTTTAAACTCAAGTTAGGATAACCATAAATATATCACTATGAAACGCACTGTAACGTTCTTTAGCGTCATCGGTTTAGTCATGATGATGATGCTCTTTCTCATTTTAATAGGTTGCCAGAAAAAGCAGCCTCAAGTCAACATAAATCAAGATGCTATTGAGGAAGCAGGAGGAGGAGAATTTGAAACGGTATACTGGTATGTCAAGGCATTCAATCCGCAAGGCCAACTCCTAAATGTTATGGCAGTTGATGAAGGCGGCCATACTTATGAAGTCAAAGCCATTCAGGATTCTGACCAGACCAGTGTTATGGATGTCAAGGCATTCGTTAATAACAAAATTCTTCCCGTAAAAGTGCTGGTCAGCCTTGATAAATATCTTCCTGTTAAGGCTATAGATGAGGATGGAACTATTCTCGATGTCAAAGCATTTACCGCAGACGGACAAAAACTGGATGTTAAAGGCACAAGGCAATCAGGAAATATTATTCACCTGAATGTAGTTGACGAAGAAGGATTACTTTATAATATTGAAGCCATCTCACCAAAAGGATGGATCAATGATGTTAAGGGGATTAAAATGTTGAAAGAGCCGATTGAGATGACAATTAATGGAGTTGACGTTTATGCTCATATCAAATCGATTCCTCAACAATACTAGGACTGAATACAATAGATTTTAGATTATCATTTCGGATAAACATCCAGGATGAGCAATCGCATTAAACAAAAGCTGCAATTATGACTTCAAAAGCCTATATGATACAAGTACGACCAATTAGTATACTGGTAATGTTCTTTATTGTTTCGATGTCCTTTGCCCAGGATCCCGAATTTAAATTTGGAGAAGTGGACAAGCCATTAATCCTTGATAATCCCGACCTGGTGATCTGGCATGTAAAGGCTATGAGGCCCAATGGCAAGATCTATCACGTAAAGGCTATTGATAAGGATGGAAATATTCATCCTGTGAAGGCTATCCAGGATTCTGAGCAAACCCAGTTACTCGGTGTAAAAGCTTTTGTAGATGGTAAGGAATTGCCCATCAAACTAATAGTAAAGGAAGACGACCGCTATTATCCTCTAAAAGCCATTGACAAAGAAGGAAACCTGATTAACATCAAGGCTTTGACCGATAAGAATGAGATTTTAGATGTAAAAGGAGTGAGCAAAACGGGTAATATTGTGCATATCAGAGCCATACGAAACGATAGCGTATTTTATAACCTCGTGGCCATTTCACCTCAGGGACGAACTAATATGGTAAAGGGCATTAAAATGACCAAAGAGGAAGTTGAAACCGTGATTAATGGCGTCAAGGTCTTTGCTCATGTTAAAGCACTTGCTAAACAATAAAAGTCTATTCATATTCAGAATTTAAAACAAACTCTCATACGGCAATTAATTGGATAAAATAAAGGCCAGCACAACGTTCAGAAAAAAGGGAACCTGTTCTCAGACGTTTACCCATATTCTGAATCGAGAAATGGGAAACCTCAATGAATCGGTGGAACGAGCCGCAGATCCTCTTGCAGGAGGAATACTTCAGAAGGGGCATCAATGCGGTATGATATGGGGTTCTGCACTAGCCCTGGGAATGGAAGCATTCCGAAAATTCAAAAATCCTTCTCAAGCAAAATACTTAGCTATTTCAGGTACGCAAAAGTTGGTGTCTTCATTTAAAGCGACTAACAATAACATTAATTGTCGTGATATAACGAGTTGTGATTTCAGCAGTAAGTGGAGTTTTTTGAAATACATGATCAGCGGAAGGTTCCTGCAATGCTTTAAAATGGCTGATCGCTGGGCACCTGAAGCTCTGAGGGTCGCTGAAGAGGGACTGAATGGGGAATTAAATAATGAGAACTCTAATAATTGCGCTTCTGAGGTAATCGCAAAGATGGATGGAACTGAAGAGGAACAAGTCATGGTTGCGGGTTTTGCCGGAGGACTTGGCTTGTCAGGTGAGGGATGTGGTGCCTTAAGTACAGTTATCTGGAAAAAGGCATTGGACTGGAGCAAAGAGAATCCGGAAAAATCAACATTTTATAATCCGGAATCCGGGCAGGTTCTGAATCGATTTTTAAAATTCACCGAGGGAGAGATGATTTGCAGGAACATCTGCAGACGTCAATTTGAATCTGCTAGTGAGCATAGTGAATATATTGAAGGTGGAGGTTGCCATGATCTGATGACCCAACTCACGAACCCGGAACAATTACCGCTTTAACAACCAATTCAAATAAACCCATATCGTCGTGAGCAGTTCCGGATACCGGATGCTCAGGGGTTTCTGCTTCATATTTCAAAACCACTACTAAATCCAGAGAGGGCACAACGCCAATGATTTGTCCGCCAAAGCCACTGGCTAAAAAGGCCGGCTTATCATCAACAAAGGTCAGGTACCACTGGTAGCCATAACTGTATCGGCCATATATGTTGGTCTCATGGTCCTTAGTAGATATCTTCACCCAATCTTCGGAGATCAGTTGCTGGTTTTCCCATCGTCCGCGATTCAGGTAGAGATACCCGAATTTTGCCATATCCCTGGCGGTTTGAAACAATCCGAAACTAGCTGTTTCATTACCCTGTGGATCCTGGTGCCAACTCTGGGGAAGGATTTCAATATATTCAGGCCAGTTAGAATAGGTAAGGGGAGGGTCCTGAACCATAAATTCTATTCCCATCGGATCAAATAGTCTTGTCTTAGCCAACTGACCGGGAGTTAATCCACTTCGATGGGTTACAAGCGCCGATAAAAAATGAGTGTTTCCCGAGCTGTATTTCCAGTGGGTTCCGGGTTCATAAAGAT
>JABDPU010000051.1 GCA_013042625.1 Flavobacteriaceae bacterium
AGAATAAGGCTTTCATCATATTTGGGTAATTTCTCCAATAAATTGAAAAGAGTCAGGAATTTTGAGTCTTCATTCACCCCTAATCTTCCGACATATAGCTTGAATTGTCGCTTTTCCGATTTGGAAAGCGATTTAATCAGGACGAACAAATTATCTTTTGATTCCTTAGTCATAGTGCAATTAAGACTGTTATTTAATTGATTATCAATGATTTAACAATTCATAAATACTGCTAAACATCGTAATAGACAGCTTGGATAAATCCCTAATAGAAATCCAAAATATAAATTCGTATTTACAATACGAAAAAACCCTCATAATAAATGGCGAATTCACAGGTACAAATATTTGATACTACCCTTAGGGATGGTGAACAAGTTCCGGGATGTAAGCTGAATACTGAACAGAAATTAATCATTGCCGAGCAGCTCGATACCCTTGGAGTAGACATCATTGAAGCGGGTTTTCCGGTTTCCAGTCCGGGTGACTTTAAATCGGTCCAGGAGATTGCGAAAGTTGTAAAACATGCCTCTGTATGTGGTCTATCCCGTTCGGTTGAGAACGATATAAAAGTGGCAGCTGAATCCCTGGTCGATGCAAAAAGACCGAGGATACATACAGGTATTGGCACATCGGATATGCACATTAAATATAAGTTCAGGTCGAACAGGGAAGATATTCTTGACCGTGCTTACAAGGCTGTAAAATATGCCAAATCCTTCGTTGAAGATGTAGAATTTTATGCAGAGGATGCGGGAAGAACGGATAATGAATACCTTGCAAAGGTTTGTGAAGCGGCTATCAAAGCCGGGGCGACTGTTTTAAATATTCCCGACACTACGGGCTACTGTCTTCCGCATGAATATGGAGATAAGATCAAATATCTTAAGGAGAATGTAAAAGGCATAGAGAAAGCCATATTATCCTGTCATTGTCATAATGATCTTGGCTTGGCTACGGCAAATTCAATAGAAGGTGTGATCAATGGTGCAAGGCAGATCGAATGTACTATTAATGGGATAGGTGAACGCGCAGGAAACACGGCACTTGAAGAAGTTGTTATGATCATAAAACAACATCCATACCTCAACCTTGAAACCAATATTAAGAGTGAAATGCTTTATGGTATCAGTCAGTTGGTTTCAGACTCTATGGGTATTTATACTCAACCAAACAAGGCAATTGTAGGGGCGAACGCCTTTGCGCATAGCTCTGGGATTCACCAGGATGGGGTTATTAAAAAACGAGAAACCTACGAGATCATCAATCCTAAGGATGTTGGTGTAGACCATTCTGAAATTGTATTGACAGCACGAAGCGGTCGTGCGGCATTGGCATGGCGAGCTAAAAAAGTAGGTTATGAATTAACCAAGCTTCAGTTGGACGAAGTTTATGCAAACTTTTTGAATTACGCCGACAGAAAGAAGGAGATTTCTGATAATGACATTCACGAGATTATTGAGACCAGTAAAGTTTATAAGGAAATCATATCTCACTAATCATGAGTAAAACCCTATTTGACAAGGTCTGGGATGCACATGTGGTTGAAAAGATTGAAGGCGGACCTGAAATTCTTTACATCGATAAGCATTTAATTCACGAAGTTACCAGTCCCCAAGCCTTTAGTGAGCTGGAAGACCGGGGAATCCCGATTTTCAGGCCAGATCAGATCGTGGCGACGGCAGATCATAATACTCCAACTATCAATCAGCATTTACCCGTAAAGGATACACTATCGAGAAAGCAGTTGGAACAACTTTCAGAGAACTGCAAAAAACATGACATTACGCTTTATGGACTGGGTCATAAATACAACGGCATTGTACACGTTATGGCTCCTGAACTGGGAATTACCCAACCTGGTATGACCATGGTATGCGGCGATAGTCATACATCTACGCATGGTGCTTTCGGAACCATTGCCTTCGGAATAGGAACAAGCCAGGTAGCGCAGGTTTTTGCCAGTCAGTGTTTGCTGCTGAAGAAACCCAAAAGTCTTAGGATAACCGTTAACGGGAAGTTGAAAAAAGGAGTACTCCCGAAGGATGTAATATTGTATATCATTTCAAAATTGGGCACTAATGTTGGGACGGGTTATTTCTGCGAGTATGCCGGCGATGTATTCAGAAACATGAGTATGGAAGGCCGGATGACTGTCTGTAATATGAGTATAGAAATGGGCGCAAGAGGTGGAATGATAGCTCCTGATGAGGTCACTTTTGAGTATATGAAGGGACGTCCAAATGCTCCATCCGGGGAGGAATGGGACAAAAAACTGGCCTTTTGGAAGAGTCTTCCCTCTGATCAGGATGCCACATTTGACCAGGAATATGAATTTGACGGGGCAGATATTGAGCCCATGATTACCTATGGCACGAATCCCGGAATGGGAATAAAGATCAATGGACTTATTCCGAAAGAAGAGTCGCCTTCTTTTAAAAAGGCATTGAATTATATGAATTTTAAACCCGGTGAATCGCTGATTGATAAACCCATCAATTATGTTTTTATCGGAAGCTGTACAAATTCCCGGATTGAGGATTTCAGAATCGCAGCGGAATACATTAAGGGGAAAAGGAAGGCAGAAAATGTCACGGCATGGTTAGTTCCTGGAAGCAAACAGGTAGAAGCTCAAATTGAAGAGGAAGGTCTGAGAGATATTTTTATGGAGGCTGGTTTTGAGCTAAGGCAACCCGGCTGTTCAGCCTGTCTTGCCATGAACGATG
>JABDPU010000052.1 GCA_013042625.1 Flavobacteriaceae bacterium
GCTTATTTCTCACCACTTCTGAAACGAGTTTTGTCACTAATAGAACTCAACGGCGAACAATTTCAACTGGTATTTCTATTCGGATTTGGTTCTTTGATTCTAACTCAGATTGTTAAGCGACTTTTTAAAATGGCGATTTAAGAACAAGAGGGATTATTTGTCGGGATTACCTGCGGTGGGCCCTGGTCTCCCATCCTGCAAATACAATCCTAAAATGCTGACGCATTTTGAGTCTTTAAACACAAAAACCCACTCAAGTCAACTTGGTGGGTTTTTCTATTTAAATCCTATTTATATAGGATTGTATTTGATTGTGGAGTCGGCGGGATTACCTGCGGTGGGCCCTGGTCTCCCATCCTGCAAATACAACCCTAAAATGCTGACGCATTTTGAGTCTTTAAACACAAAAACCCACTCAAATCAACTTGGTGGGTTTTTTTATTTAAATCCTATTTATAAAGGATTGTATTTGATTGTGGAGTCGGCGGGACTCGAACCCGCGTCCAAACAAGCTACAAATGAGCTTTCTACATGCTTAGTTTACATTTGGTTTTCGGTCATAAGCTCACTGCAAACTGCATACTTATAACTTAGCTTTTTAATTTCGAGAAGACACCAAAGCATTATCTTCTCTAGGTTTACTTTTACGATGCCTCTATGCTGAACGCCGTATACCAGGGCTTTCAAGAGACATTTAGCTTTCCCGCCTTGCGGGACCAGGCTTAAATCTTACTATAATTCAGATTATTAAGCAGCTAAAGCGTAGTTATTCTCGCCGTTTAAAATTTGATATCGCCTTTAACGCGTTTCAATATCATGACGCGACATGCTTACTGATCCATAGACCTCGCTGTCAAAACCAGTCGACCCCATATTTTCAATGAACGAATTCTTTTCCTGTTCAAGGCATGCGAAGTTAATCAAAAAACTTGTGCATGCGGTTAAATCCAACTATTTTTGAGCAAATTCTATACCAATCTAAGCCTATGAAATTTGCCTTGATCAGAGAGCGCAAAACTCCGCCGGATCGGCGCGTTGTATTGTCTCCCGAGGCCTGTCAAAAGGTCATAAATAGCTTCCCCGGAACGGAAATCCTGGTTGAATCATCACCAATTCGTGTATTTACTGATGATTATTACAGGGAAGCTGGTTTTGAAGTAACCGAAGATGTATCATCCGCTGATCTGTTACTTGGTGTCAAGGAGGTTCCAATTGAGGATCTTATTCCGAATAAGAGCTACTTTATGTTTTCTCACACCATGAAAAAACAGCCCTATAACAGGAAACTGCTACGTGCAATTCTTGATAAAAATATCGATCTATATGATCACGAAACCATTGTGAACAAAGATGGATTTCGCTTGATCGGTTTTGGTTATTATGCAGGAATAGCTGGGGCATATAATGGGATTCGGGCTTATGGACTGAAGCATGAACTTTTTGATATTCCGAAGGCAGTGGAACTGGAAAAAAAAGATAACCTCATTGCCGTATTAAAGAACATCACGCTGCCACCTGTTAAAATTGTTCTTACCGGCAAGGGCAGGGTAGGCAGTGGAGCCAAGGAAATCCTGGACGAAATGGGTATACGTGAAGTAGGAGTTGAGGACTATCTAAACCGTGATTTCGACAAGGCGGTTTATGTCAATATCGATGTGCTGGATTACAATGAACGACTCGATGGAGAGGTGCGCGATATGTTCGATTTCTTCGATCATCCTCAGGAGTACAGGTCCACCTTCATGCGATATGCTAAAATAAGCGACTTGTATATCGCGGGACATTTCTTTGGAGATGGATCGCCTTTCCTGATCACTAAGGAAAACGCCAAATCGGAAGATTTCAAAATTTCAGTGGTTGCTGATATAAGTTGCGATGTGGGTGGCCCTATAGCATGTACTTTGCGGTCGTCAACCATTGAAGATCCTATTTACGGATATGATGCTGAAACTGAAAGCGAAGTGGACTATATGCACGAAAAGGCCATAGCTGTTATGGCCGTCGATAATTTGCCTTGTGAAGTACCTGATAATGCCAGCAGGGGATTTGGCTTTATGTTTATTGAACATGTTATCCCGGCATTTTATAATGACGATGTAGACGGAATACTGCAGCGCTCAAAAATGACCGAAAACGGTCAGCTCACACCGAGATTTGCTTACCTGCAGGATTATGTGGATGGAAAGGAATGATCAAATGTCCTGAACGAAATAAATAGCATTTCCGCTCAGGTCGTATAGTCCGATTTCATGCGTACCCCAGGGGGTGTTCTCATTAAGCTTATCAGGAGAGATACTTCCCCGATCTAACAATTCCTTGAAAATGGACTGGATATCCCTGACAAAAATCTTGACGACTGATCCACCATTTAAAGGGTCCTCAGCCGTATTTGCATGCCATTGCAAGTGAATCCATTGATCTTCCCTGTGAAGTACGGCATAGCCTTCCTGACCAAATGTTTTTGAGAATCCCAATTTATCCGAATACCATTGTATATCGCGAACCAGATCCTCTGAGGACAGTACAGGGGTTATATGAAGAAAGTTCGAGACCATAGTTAAACTTAATTATGGTTAAAATAAAAAAACCTGTCCGATCGGACAGGTTTAACAATAAAAATACTATGTACGGTTAGACAACTTTTACGTTGACCGCGTTCATACCTTTTTTGCCTTCTTTTAATTCAAATTCAACAGCATCTCCTTGTTTTACTTCCTCGGTTAAACCGGAAATGTGAACGAAATACTCTGAACCTGAATCATCTTCGGTAATGAATCCATATCCTTTGGACTCATTAAAAAACTTAACTGTACCTTGTTTCAAAATAAAAAAATAAAATATTAAAGTATAAAGGTAGGATATTAATTCTCAGATCGGCAGAGAATTATTAAATATTTATAGATTTAGAAGAATTCCTGTTTATGAGTTTTTCTAATTAGTTATCAGGAATTGAGTGCCACTTAATTTCGTGAATCAATCCTTTGATAATCGTTTATTTATCCGCTGAAGGACTTCTATAGCATTGAGTTTATAAATTCTTGCAAAACGCAGGTGATTCTGAGCGGCTAACACATTATGAGCGGCAATATGGTTGAGATGTTCCTGGTCCTTCATAAAATAGTCCACCATTTCAGTTGTAAGAACGCCTTGGGTCCAATCTACGAACCAGGGTTTTTCCCGGTAGCTATTCAGATTATTAAGAACCTCTTCCTTTACAAACAAATTGCTATCGTCGATGTTCTTTTTGAAAACCGTGTAAAACTGGGTAATTGTAGTTAGAAGACTATCGGTTTGAGTAGACTGCTGGTCTGTATAATTCTTGAGCTGATCGTAACCTTTAAGTTGAATGACAAAGGGCTTATAAACCGTGATCAAACTACGACACTCTGCACATGTTTCAAATTCTTCCTTAGTCATTTCACCCTTGAGCAGTTGAATGCTTTTTTCGTTATTCAACTCATAATGCTGTATGACCTGCCCGGCCATTAGTGTATCGGTTTTGAGGTCGTTGGATACTGCCATTAAAATCCCATCCAGTTGATTTTTTAGGATGCGTTTCTGGTTCCAGTTATTAACCTGCAGCGCCAGAAGAATACCAATCATCACCAGGAATATTTCACCTAAGGCGTAGAATAAATATGATGTTGCCTTTTTATTTTTCATGCTAGAATTTCTAAGATTACGAAATATCCGAAGCATCTTCATCGTTTTTGGAATCCTTTTTCATTTTGATATATCGGGTCACCAATCTAACACCCAAACGGGCAAATAGAATTATGGCAATCACCATTACAATGTCAAATCCGTTCATTTCTGATTCTTAAGTTCTTCATCGATCAATCCGTTTAAGTTACTGATTTTCTCCAGGACTTCCCTTTAGACCATCCCTTTCTCATCTGTTATTTTTTCAAACAGGAAGAACAAGTTCTGAAACTCATAACTATATATAACCTCTGGCTTTTTTATTTCCCCTGTTGAAAATTTCATCACATCCTTAATGGCATCTACAGCGTAACCCATCATGGCTTCGTAATGAATGGTTTCCATCCGATTCATGTACATCATAGATTCTTCCAGATCGATGATACCTTTAATGATTTCTTCATTTTTAATGAGATTGATATCACCGCTGTTGACCATATTCTCATAGATATTGCCCCTGCGATCAAAATCGGAATATTGGGTTGGTTCTCCAACAATCTTTGCCAGTGAATCTTCTTTTACCCTGTCATTTTTCTCTATGATTTCAATTCCCTCCACATATTTTGAATTATAAAATTCATTGTATATGATCTGCCCGGCAATATCCAATGAATAAATTTTAATCTGGTCCTTAAGGTTTTGGTAGATATTTACTTCGTTTTGCCGTTTTATACGGCTTGTGTTCTAGTTATTGATTGATAATGCTATGAGTATACCAATAACAACCAGGACGATCTCTCCAATAGCATATTTCAGATATCTCGCTGCCTTTCCTTCACCTAATAATTGTCTTCTGATATTTCTAAAAAGTTTAATCATGTCATTCCATGTACTGACAATCGATTTCTCCGGTAGAATTGGTCATCATATTTTTCAGGTCCAGTTTGTACTCAGCGATAAACCCTAGAGTGGTTTCGCCATGCTCCCAGGAATCGGCACAATCGGGCTTTGTCTGTACATAATCAATGTCAAATGGAGTCCAGTAAATAAGAAAATCACCATCAATATTCAAATCATTCATATAAGTGGTTTCGAAGAGCAATTTTCCGGAAAGGTCATATATAACCAATCCTCTCACATTACTTGTTCCGGTATCTACAATTATTTTATCATTGATCATACCCTTAAAGAAACATCCTTCCTGCTCTCCAATCTTAAATTTTGAATCGGTAGAATAATTCACCACGGTAAGAACGTTACCATTGTTTTCAGAATGATTGTCTGAACAGATCTCAATATTGCCAAAGATATAATTGGCTTCACAGGAATAAGGATCGTACATAGGTGAGTCCGTACCTTTTATCAAACCAACCGTCTCCGGTTCGACGGGCGAAATTCGATCTTCAGATATTTGTTCAGATTGTTCAGAAGTCTTATTCCCACATGAAGACATCCCAATCAAAAGCATGCTCATCCAGATGAGAGAGATATTTTTTAGTTTCATTCTATTGTTATTGATCATTAATATTAACTCTTCATTTTAAATATTGGCAAATTCCCAGCCGGCCAACGGATCACCACTAATATCGAATTCCTTTTCATTCAAAACAATATCATATTCGAGTTTCGCCTTGAGATTTGTTAACCAGAAGGTCCAACCATT
>JABDPU010000063.1 GCA_013042625.1 Flavobacteriaceae bacterium
TGCCGAATGTGAAGGTAGTCATGAGCCAGCCAATTATTGAGATAATATCCTGCGGTCATTTTTCCGAATTTTACATGCTCAAATGAGAGCTCCCAGTTCGGCTCGTTTAACGACTTCAACCAGTTAAGGGATTCGGTTCGTTCCTGCTTAAACTCCTTTATCTTCTTCTCAAAATCCTGTTCCATATAACGATTTTCAGTTATCCAGGCAACGGGATCAATAGGAGGAGGGGTTGTATTGGGTTGTTCCAGTATAAAACCTGTTCGAAACCTGAAATCCAATGTTTCCTCATCAATCAAATGACAAATAACCTCTTTAAGGCACCAGGAATCGGGTCGTGGTTTCCAGATCTGCTGCTCAGCTGAAATATTGCTGAGTAAGTCGGGGATGAGTTGGTGATTACGCTCCAGCTCCTGTACTATATGTTTAAAGGGTACCATCTTTTGCTCTTGATGCTGTCAGCTCTGCGATTTTACAAATCAGTTCTACGGCTTTTAACATACTTTCTGCCGGAACATATTCATACCGGCCATGAAAATTATGTCCGCCGGCAAAAATATTCGGACAGGGCAGGCCCATATATGAAAGCTGAGAACCATCCGTTCCACCGCGAATGGGTTTAATAATGGGGTCAATACCAAGGGATTTCATGGCCTCCTCAGCAATATCAACGATATATTTAACTGGTTCGACCTTCTCCCTCATATTGAAATACTGGTCTTCCATTTCGATACTGACTATTTCCTTGCCGTATTTGGCATTCATATCTTCACCTATTTTCAACACCAATGCCTTTTTAGCTTCAAACTTATCTCGATCGTGGTCACGGATAATATAATGTAAGGTCGTTTCCTCAACCTTTCCATTCATTTTATTAAGATGAAAGAAGCCCTGGTAATGTTCTGTATGTTCAGGGCGTTCCCCTGCGGGTAAAGCGTTTATGAATTCAGAGGCATAGTACATTGAATTCACCATTTTCCCTTTGGCGTATCCCGGGTGAACAATTCTACCCTTTATAGTCACCTTAGCTCCGGCGGCGTTAAAGTTCTCATACTCTAATTCTCCAACCTGGCTTCCGTCTACCGTATAGGCCCATTCCGCGTCGAATTTTTTTACATCAAATTCATGAGCGCCACGTCCTATTTCTTCGTCAGGAGTGAATCCCACCCGAATCGTGCCATGCTTGATCTCCGGATTATTAATCAGGAATTCCATAGCTGTCATGATCTCACAAATCCCTGCTTTATCGTCGGCTCCTAGAAGCGTGGTCCCATCAGTTGTTATTATGGTTTGACCCTTGTACATCAGCAAATCTTCAAAATAATCGGGTGACAGGATAATATTTTCTTCTTCGTTAAGAACAATGTCTTTCCCATCATAGTCCTCAATTATCTGAGGCTTAACATTTGCCCCGGTAAAGTCTGGCGAGGTGTCGAAATGAGAAACGAATCCAATTGTTGGCACATCATGATCCACATTTGAAGGAAGCGTAGCCATGATATAGGCATGCTCATCTATGGTGACATCCGACATTCCTATAGATTTGAGCTCCTCAACAAGCTTGTTCGCAAGCTCCCACTGCTTTTTAGTACTTGGAGTCGTTTTACTTTCCGGGTCGCTTTCGGTATCGATAACGGCATATCCGATAAACCGCTCGATAATGTGTTGTTTGTCTAACATGAATTCAGGAGTAATTGATCAAAAATAGATAACCCCACCTTAAGTGACAAGTCTTGATGAACTTTCTTTTTTCTTCTATCCAATTCAGTTAATTTTGCATTCAAATTCAATCGATGTACAAATTTATAATCAGGCCTGTTCTTTTTTTATTTGACCCTGAAAGCGTGCATCATTTTACCTTTTCTGCCATTCGTTTCCTTTTCAGAATCCCTGGAATAAAAAACCTTGTTCGAAGTTTTTATCGATCGAATGATCCCCGGTTGGAACGTGAGCTGTTTGGTTTGAAATTTAAGAACCCGGTTGGCCTTGCAGCAGGATTTGATAAGGATGCCAAGCTCTTTAGCGAGCTTTCGGCATTCGGATTTGGATTTGTAGAAATTGGCACCTTAACACCAAAGCCGCAGGATGGAAACCCTAAACAGCGTTTATTCCGTTTGAAGGCTGATACAGCAATTATCAATAGGATGGGTTTTAACAATGGTGGAGTATTTGCTGCCGTTGATCGCCTTAAGCAAAATCATGGTGTCCTTGTAGGAGGAAATATTGGAAAGAACAAAGTCACGCCCAATGAAGATGCAGTAGAGGATTACAGGATATGTTTTAATGCGCTTTTCGACTATGTCGATTATTTTGTGGTTAATGTGAGTTCTCCCAACACTCCAAATTTAAGAGCACTTCAGGATAAAGAACCTCTAACAGAATTGCTTTTAGAACTGAAGAAGGAAAACGCCAAAAAATATACACCAAAACCGATTCTATTAAAAATTGCGCCGGACCTTTCTGAAGATCAGCTCATGGATATCATTGATATCGTTAGCAGTACTAAGATCGATGGTGTGATTGCCACGAACACCACGATTTCAAGAGAGCGACTTGTTTCCGGGAACAAAGGTGAAATGGGCGGTCTCAGCGGGAAACCACTTAACAATCGATCAACAGAAGTGATCCGGTTTCTGGCAGAAAAAAGTGGTAAAGCCTTTCCGATAATTGGAGTTGGCGGTATTCATTCTGCTGAAGATGCACTCGAGAAACTCGATGCCGGAGCAGACCTGCTTCAATTATATACCGGCTTTATCTATGAGGGTCCTGCCTTAATAAGACGTATTAATAAAGCCATCCTCAATAAGGCATGATTCTATAATTAGTCCAGAACAATCTTTTTGGTCAATACCTGATTATTGTCTGAAGTCAAAATTAACAGGTACATTCCCGATGACAGTTTTGTAAGATCAACCTCCTGGGTCGGACTATAATCATTAGGTTTTACTTCAATAAGTTTATTTCCAATCAGATCATATAGTTGAATGAACTCGATTTTCTCCCTGCCAGGATTGTGTATTCTGATGCAATTCTTAGCAGGATTAGGCGTAACGCTGATAGCATATCTCCAATCAGCTTCATTCAGGCTCAATACTTCTTCAAGAGTAATGGTTAGGGTACCTATTTTCTGATCATTAAACGGACTGACATTTACTCTGCTAAAAATTGGAACCGCAGGCACTGTGGCAGCATTACTGGTCGAGTATCCGTTTCCGTCTTCGGTCCCGGCATCATAAACGAACATATCCATAACTACATTATTCTTCCAGTTTCCACCCGTATCTAGCAGGGAAAATCCGTTTACACCAACAAACCAATCAGGGCTGGGTGCAACCATTGAGGCTAGTGTAAGCAGTGGATAATTAGAACTGACCACAACATTAGATAAGGTAGCACTGCTTATCGCCGCGAAAGGAGAAAATCCAGCCTGTAACCATTGATCGGCTGTTGAATTTGATATAGCATTGCTTACTTCGGTACTGAAATTATTGTTACTCCCAACTTCGGCCACATCTTCGATACCTGCTGAAGCCAGGCCGCCTAATTCCCAAAACGTAATACTGCTGTTGTGGGTTGCACCTACCAGGTCTGACCAGTGAGCATTCCCCGGTAAGGTTCCATGATCGGTATCATTCCAGCTGCTGTTAAAGGTTATTGTATATCTCGCTTCAGATTGGGCATGGGATTGAAAACATATTCCGGTTATCATCAGAAACCCGAATAT